>NZ_AP018686.1:0-300000 GCF_002218045.2 Vibrio rumoiensis | reverse complement strand
TTGTAAAGCTGGCAGTTCTATTTCACCTATTCCCGCGAGTGGCCCTGAATTCATCCAACGTAGATCATTGGATATTTTCATTAAGGCTACAGCATAGGCTTTTAATTCACCAGATACAGCCACACTTGAGTCTTGGCAGCTTAAACTGTAGAAATAGTTGTCGCTTGGCTGAATGGACTTTCCCGTTATTGAACTCAGATGCTGAGTAAATAATTGAGCAAATTCTTGAGGTGCATTAATGCCGGTACCCACTGCAGTTCCGCCCTGCGCCAATTGCTTTAAATCAGGCAAGAGTTGTTCAATGCGGCAGCGAGCTTTATCGATTTGCACCTTCCAACCAGATAACTCCTGCCCCATGGTTACTGGCATCGCATCCATTAAGTGAGTACGACCGGTTTTCACAATATGAGATAGTGCAGACGCTTTTGCCTTCAACACTTGACTTAAATGCTCCATGGCAGGAATCAATTCATCTTCAATCGCCATTAATGCACTAAGCTGAATCGCCGAGGGAATCACATCATTACTGCTTTGCGCCATATTGACATGATCGTTCGGCCCAACACGCTGTGCTTGCCCCGTTTCTTCTTCAAGAATTTGATTTGATAAGGTCGCGATCACTTCATTAAGATTCATGTTGGTGCTGGTACCAGAACCAGTCTGAAAAACATCGATAGGAAATTGGTCAAGATACTCGCCATCTATAATGGCCTGACAACTCGCTTGAATCGCTTTAGACATCGTACTATCGAGTAGACCCAACTCTTCGTTAGCTTTAGCAGCGGCTTGTTTGATCATGGCAACAGATTGAATAAAACGAGGAGGCATGGTCAAAGAACTGATTGAAAAATTATCGACGGCTCGTTGAGTTTGAGCCTGATATAAAGCATCTTTGGGGACTTTTACCTCTCCCATGCTGTCATGTTCGGTACGGTAAAAAGTATTGGAGGGAACAGAAGCCATAACATCATCCTTAAATTGTGATGGAATGGCTTCAGTGTCGAACCTATTTGGCCGATATGCAAGTTATCATTGTGATAAGGGAAGATGATTCAACGCTCACCAGTTATCGATTAACGTTGTTTTTCAAATTGCTGAACATCATCGGGGATCACAACCCAATTTTGCTTTTCGCTTGTCCATACATGCATCGTCGGTACAATCATACGTGTATCGTCTAAACTGGCCGCCGCCTTGAATTTGATCATTTCAGGCACGGCAGGGTTTAATTGATAAATACGATTACCGCAACCAGCACAGAAATGACCGATATTTTCATTGCCGCTGTCTGCAGTGCGGCTGGTTTGCTTTAGCTCACCTTGAATATCAATATCCTTTGCATCCAGGACACAAGTGATACTAAACGCACTGGTGGATAATTTTTGGCATTCTTTACAATGGCAAGCCATTACTACTTTAGGTGCCGCTTTCAAGGTAAAGTTCACACTACCACACTGACATTGGCCTTTTACTGGATAACTGACATCCGTCATAACTCGATTCCTTATTCAACCGGTAGATCATGGTTTGCGCCCCATTCAGCCCAAGAGCCATCGTATACGGCTAGGTTAGTATAGCCACAAAGATAAGCCGCCATCAGGACAATACACGCCGTTAAGCCTGAACCACATGAAAATACTTGCTGTTTTGAAGCATCTAAATGCTGTTCAAGTAGTGTTTCCAGCGCCTCGAGTTTCTTGAATTGATGCCCTTCAAGTACCGAACTAAAAGGTAGGTTAATTGAAGATGGAATATGTCCAGATCGCATCCCTTCACGAGGCTCTGCGACTTTACCTAAAAATCGCTCTTGCGAACGCACATCAATAATTTGAATATCATCGTTTGAAATCGCCGCTAACACATCATCCACATTAAACACTTTCTGCGCTTGATAGTTTGCATTCACATTACCCATCGCTCTATCTATATCAGTATAAGAATCCACTAATGGGTAGCCCAATGATTGCCATAATGACAGTCCACCGTCTAAGACATAAACGTGCTCAAAGCCCATGGTTTTAAATATCCACCAAGCGCGAGGAGCGGAATATAAACCTCGAGCATCATAGAGCACCACCACACTATCTTGATTAATGCCTAGCTGACGAGCTTGTTCGATAAACAATTCAGGGCTTGGCATGGTATTTGGTAGTGGATTGGTTAAATCAAGGAAAACATTTTCGATATCAAAAAGCTGAGAGTTAGGTAAATACTGACGAGGCAATTCTAAGGCTTCACCGACCACGGCATGTTGAGTTGTCGTATCAAGAACAACGACATTATCGTCAGAAAAATGATCAAAGAGCCAAGTTGCAGAAACTAAAGGATAATCAGAGTTCATGGCGGTAATCCTTGTTGATTCACATTACATATAAAAATCAGGGTTTTGGATCAAAACTGTACCAATACAATTAAGGGCAACTAATAACCAAAATACAAACTGAAAACGAAACTTACTGGTTTTATGGCGAAAGAGGTGCTGAGCTAACAACGCGCCCGGCCATCCACCTAAAAAAGCAAGTATGTGTAACGTTTTTTCTGGGGTGCGCCAATTACCTTTGATTGACGCTCGTTTGTCTTTCCAATAGACAATAAAAGTGACAAAACTCAGGATTAAGCAGTAAATTAATCCAGCTTGCAGGGTAATCATTAAAACGTACTCTTTTAAGGGGAGTGTAAAATTGATATACGAATAATACTCCACCCCATGACTAACTACTATAGTTTGACTTTAGAGCACTTCATTACCAGAAGACTTACCCTGCGAGAACAGCTTAATGTTACTTAATGTCGTATCAGCAATATTGGCTAATGCTTCATTCGTTAGAAATGCCTGATGTCCGGTGAATAAAACATTATGACAAGCGGATAAACGACGGAAAATATCATCGGTAATAATGTCATTGGATTTATCTTGGAAGAACAATTCTTTCTCATTGTCATATACATCAAGTCCCAATGCGCCAATTTTTCCGGCTTTTAGCGCTTCAATGGCATCTTGTGAATCCAGTAGACCACCTCGGCTGGTATTGATAATCATCACTTTATCTTTCATTTTACTAAATGATTCAGCATTTAAGAGCCGGCGATTTTCTGATGTTAAAGGACAATGCAGTGTGATCACATCCGATTGCTGATAAATATCGTCAAGCGAAGAGTAAGTTGCGCCAATCTCATTTGCGGCATCACTAGGGTATGGGTCGTAGCATAAAACATTCATACCTAGTCCTTTTAAAATACGCATAATGGCTAAGCCAATTTTACCAGTACCAATCACGCCTGCGGTTTTACCATAAAAGTTAAATCCAGTTAGACCTTCTAAAGAAAAGTTAGCATCACGGGTACGCTGATAAGCTTTATGGAAACGACGATTTAAGCACATCATCATGCCTACTGCATGTTCCGCAATGGCCTCTGGTGAATATGCTGGCACTCTTACAACTTGTAATCCCAATTCTTTTGCAGCTTCTAAATCAACACGGTCAAATCCGGCACAGCGCATTGCAATCAGTTTAGTGCCTTGCTTTGCCAGTTTCTCTAGTACAGGACGACTTAAGTCATCATTAACAAACGCACAGACGACTTGAGAATCTTCAGCAATTGACGCGGTTTTTAAATCCAGTTGAAAATTATAAAAATGACATTCATGACCATGGTTTTCATTCGCCTGACAAAATGATGCTTCATCATACGATTTTGTGCTAAACATTGAGATTTTCATCCGATACCTCTGATTTAAAAATTAATCAATCTAGGTCAATACTACGCCTCTGAAGCCCACATACACAAATAATTGAAAGCCAAATATACAAAATTCATATAATAAAAAACCAGCACTAGGCTGGCTTTCATCTATTACTCATAAAGAGAAGCATGACACATCAATCGTGAGCCAGTCGTTCGACATGCCATGCGTTCATTCTTTTCATCGACATTACTGACAGCAATATAATCGCCCCGCCGCCCATTACACAGATCACCGCATAAGGAGCCGTTAACGAGGTTTGTTGAATCAAGCCCGCCAATAATGACGCGCCGCTCATTTGAATAAAGCCAAGCATTGCCGCCGCGGTTCCAGCGCGTTCGCCAAAACCAGATAATGCCATGCTGGTTGCCGGACCAAGCAGCAAAGCAAAGCCAATACATAGCAATGCCATTGGTAGCATGAAACCTGCCGCTGCTGCCAATGGTGAAACAAGCCCAGATTGCTGGACCGCAAATTGTAAAGCCGCCGAAACGATAAATAATGATAATGCAAAGATAACGGTTGGGCGATTACCAAGCTTTTTGATCACCCATGGTGCGCCAAAGCAAGCACCGATATTAATCAGTGCATTGACACCAAACAAACCACTAAACGCTAATTCCGACATTCCTAAATGTCCAATCAACCACACTGGTGAGTAAGACACGTAAGTTAAAATCGCGCCCATGCCTGTCATGCAGCAAATGGCATAAAAAAGAAAGTGTCGATCCATCAATACTGGCTGATAACGAGCCCAACGGTACAGAGCGCCGTCACTGACCGTATTCGCTGGTCGTGTTTCCGGGAAGCGAAACGCCACCATGCATAAAATCAAAATCGAATAGCAGGTCATAAATACAAACGTTGAACGCCAACCAAAATGCAGTGCTAATACCCCACCTAAGGTTGGAGCTAATGCTGGTATCACACAAATCGCGCCATTGAGGTAGCTATAAATTTTTGCCCCATCTTTTACGCTGTAACAATCTCGAACCGCGCTGAATACGACAATTGAAGTCGAGCAAGCCGCTAACCCTTGTAGTACTCGAGCAATTTGTAACAACTCAAACTCTTGTGCTACGGCGGCTAGAACACTACTCAACCCGTATAAAATGACACCAAACAACGCAACTGGTCGGCGACCAAAACGGTCAGCAAGCGGGCCAATCACAATCTGGCCTAATCCCATTGCGAACAAAATAGAATTAAAGTGGATTGAACTTCACTATTGGAAACAGAAAATTCCGCCGCCATCGTCGGGAGAGACGGTAAATAAATATCGATAGCTAATGGGCTAAGTAACACCATCGCCATTAACATAGGTAATAAGTTGCGTTGCATCGAATTCTCGTAAAGTTGGCACATCAGATAAGGCCGCTAGTGTAGCGCTTAGATGTTATGAATAGAAATGGTATAATAGCTAAAGACAATTTCCTAAAGGAATAACAGTGAATTTAGATAAACTAGCCAGAATCGATCTTAACTTACTCGTAATTTTACAAGTTCTGATTGAAGAACAAAGTGTTACGCGTGCGGCAAGTCGTTTGAATTTAAGTCAATCGGCATTAAGTAAAAGCTTAAACCGTCTACGCGATACACTAGAAGATCCTCTTTCAGCGTACTTCTCATGGTTTAAAACCAACCGCTCATGCCCTCGCATTAGCCAAAATTTTGCCGAGCGTACTCCAAGACTTATACCAAATCACTCAACCACCCACGTTTACCCCAGAGACGAGCCACCGTAAGTTTAGTTTTCTATGGTTGAAAGTGCCTACGAAACCTTGATTCCCTCTTTTATTGGGTCATTACTTAACCAAGCGCCTAATATTCAACTTGATTCTTATCTATGGACTGGCCAATCGTTTAACGACTTGCAACACGGGCAAATCGATTTTGGTATTGCTGGGCGGGATTTGCATCCTCAATCAGAATTTAGTGTCGGCAAGCTACCCGAAGGCATTGAGCACCAAACCTTATTTAAGGATCAACAAGTTTGCTTGGTACGAAATGATCATCCCGTATTAAAAACAATTAAAGAGACTGACTGGACATTAGAGCACTATTTAGCGTTATCACATGTGCAAGTTCGTTGCGAAGGTAAGGAATGGTGGGCGTTAGATTACTACCTCGCAGAATTAGGTCATCATCGTAAAATTAATACTACTGTGCCGGATTTTTATGGCGCGGCGAGCGTATGTGCTCATACTGATTTGATCTTCACCCTACCCTCAAGCTTTGCTAGCCACGCACTAAAGCTTTATCCGCTGACTCAATTACCGCTACCATTTGAATTTATGCCAATGGCTTATGTATTGCTGTGGCATGAAAGAAATAATCAAGACCAAGGTCATCAATGGATACGTGAGACGATATGCCAATCTATTCAACAGGCCGGACTGCCGTACCAACCTACCTCATTATCATAAAACAACGGATTGCCCCGAATTCAACACCAAAACAATGTAAAAAGGAGCTCAAGTGAGCTCCTTATTAACTAAGTACAATTACTATACGTGCATAGTGGTTTATGGCACACCGTGACCTTTCGACGCAATCCACACTCTAAACCATTGCTCACGGGTTAATTCAATGCTTAGAGCATCAATCGCAGTTTGAACTCGCTCAATTTTACCAGAACCAATGATTGGCATTGGCTTAGATGGCAAACGACGAACCCAAGCATAGATCACTTGATCAATACTTTGTGCGCCGACTTCTTCACGAATCGCTTCTAGTTCATCACGTACGCGAATATGTTGCTCTTTTAAACCATTAAAAATAGAGCCACCAGCAAGGCAAGACCAAGCCATTGGCTTTACACGCAATTGTTGAAGCAAATCTAGAGTACCGTCATCAACTACATCAAAATTTAATGGGTTAATTTCAACCTGGTTGGTCACTAACGGCGCATCTAAACGAGATTGAAGTAACTCAAATTGACGAGGTGTAAAGTTAGACACACCAAAGTGCTTCACTTTACCGACTTGTTTTAGCTCAGAAAATGTCTCAGCCACTTCATCCGCATCCATTAGTGCATCCGGGCGATGAATTAATAGCACATCAATATCTTCAACTTGTAAGCGCGCTAATGAGTTATTGACTGATTCAACAATGTGATTCTTGCTGGTGTTGTAGTGATTCACTTTCCAATCGGGATTTTTATCGCCGCATAATTTGATATCGCATTTAGTGACGATCTCAATTTGATCACGCATGCTTTTATCGAGAGCTAATCCTTCACCAAATAATTGTTCACACTCGTAGTAACCATAAATATCCGCGTGGTCGACCGTGGTCACACCGAGTTCAACATGTTGCTTTAAAATGTTAAACGTTCTTGTGGTGTCATTCCCCAATCGCCTAAGCGCCAATAACCTTGCACTAGCTCTGAAAATTCAGGCCCTTGAGGTGCTATTTGTTGTTTTTTCACTGCAACCATTTGGTTGACTCCCTGTTGTTTAACCTCAGATGAGGATATTTTGAATTCGATGAAAGCCTATGACTACTCTCGATTTTTATCAATCCTATGGCGTTTTTCATCTAGGTACAATGGCTAATTTAAAAGCTAACATCACGGTAATGCAGGTTATAGAATGTTTGATCTTAGTAGCGTTTTCCAGCTAATACGATGAATGTATGAAACCGTTTCTTGCTCCTACCCATAAAATAGCCTCACCAATTGTTTCTCGGTGAGGCTATCTGTATTACTGCAAACTTAAAATGACATTAGCCATCGGTTGGTTTCATTGAGTTTGGATCAAACAAGTCATTAATGATATGACCTGCTGAGCTTGTGTCATGCAGCCCTGATAAATCCATTCCCATTCCAGATACATCCGGTTGGTCAAGATGCTGGGTAGACGCTAAATCATCCGCTGATGCTTCTTCCGGCTTACCAATATCTGCTGCCGATGAAGGTGCTGCCTCACCTAGTAATTTATCCATATCAAGATTGCCATTCTGATCGTCTTGATCAAGCAAATCTGACACATCAAAGTCAGAATCACTGTGCAGCATCATCACATCATCTGTCATTTCCATGCCTGACATATCGCTATCTAGGCCGCCATCTAGACCATTGGCAGCAAGATGATCCCAATCAAAACTGTCATCATCATCGCCAAAGAATCCATCATCTTGATTTGCATCATCCGCGTATATTGAGCTATCACTCGCGTCGTCATTTGAATACAAGCTATCTTGCTCGCTATCAAAATCATCACTTGAATCATCAGCATTCAGCGCATCATCATCCGCCAACGCTGTCTCATCATCTTGTGAAGACTGCTCAAAGTAATTTGAACTATCCTCGTTACTTGCTAACTCATCCGTATCATTTTCATGATCAAATGGGTTATCAGCTAGCGACAAGTCTTGGTTAGCTAAATCATCTTGAGTGGTTGCGTCATGCACGTCTTGTTGAAGTTCAGATACTTTATCCGCGACAGTTTCACCAATATTATCTTGAGAAAGCGCTGATACTTCATCAACGATCGCGTGTAAATCATCCGATAGTAGATCAGCATTCTCGGCTAATTGCTCTGCCATTTCAGGGTTTGCGGCTAATAAATCCGCCACATTTTGACCTTCTACAGCATGTTCCGCATCACCCACTGCCGCGGCTTGTACATTCTCAGCGTTGTTAGACGAAGCCGATGAATTATTTTGACCTGCATCATCACGCTGTGAATCTAACCCTGTGGTATTAAAGCTTGCGGTAGAAACATTATGCTCGGCCACCACACGGTTATCCGCAGATTTAGTCACTACTGTAAATTCAGTCGTGGTTGATTCAGCTTGTTGGTGTACATAAGCCTCTGCAACTTGATCTGGTGTTAATGTGACAGAGCCATCTTCAGCAACCGTCCCTAAAGGTTGGTTATCTGCATCCACAATTTGAGCACCATCTAGGTGGTTTAATTGCAGCGAATCGCCTTCTTCTGCAGCAACAGCAGCGCCTAATAGTAACGCTGTTAAAGGTATCGCTGATGTTGCATTCACTTGTGATGTTGCTGATGCCAGATGACTACGTAAGTTCTGAGCTGGCTCTGTTGGTGTATAAGTTGCGTTATAGCTAGAAGCTTGCTCACTAGGTTCATCTGATTCTGTGCTTACAACATCAGTAATGGTGATCGTGCTTTCTGTTGTTTCTTGATTCTTACCATCAGCATCACCGTTATCTGTCGTCGTCATAGTGATAGTGTCATCGCCACTGTAACCATCATCTGGTGTATAGATAATACCGCCATCAAGTACGGCATTGATATCATCTAATGAACCTTCGATAGTGTAAGTACCATCACCACTTTCAGTAATAGTTAGACCTGATGTGTCCGTACCTTCTGGTAAAGATAAACTGCCATTTCCAGCATGTAACTCAACAGTAAAGTCACCCTTACCTTCCGAGGCGTCCACATCACTAATTTGTAAACCTGTGATCGTAGTGACACCATCAGCAGACGCTGGAACGGAGTCAGGTACTGTATTCACCGCTGCATCATTTTCTGCCTTCACATCAATATCAACTGTGACGTTTTCGACAGGGCCAGAGGTATCACCGTTATCATTACCTTGGATAGCAAGATCAAGGGTTCCGTCCCAATCTTCGCCAGCCACAGTCATGTTGTCAGAGTTACCATCTTCTGGTGGGTAAAAGATGATGCTATCCAGATCCGAACCATCTGAAACGATCGTTACCGTACCATCTGGATTTTGAATAATTTCACCATCTGAGCCTTCTGGGAATCAAAAGTCGCACCATCAGGCACATTAGAAATGGTCACTTGAACTTGCTCTGGTGCATCTTCCTGAACATTACTTGCAGGATCCGTTACGCTATTTTCATCATCAACGGCATGTGCATTAATATTGATCGTTATGCCATTCGCCACATCTTCATCACCAGAAACAGAAGCATCCACATCGGTATTCACTGCATCTGCTTTTGCATCAACATGGATATTAACAGGTACGTCTTTCTCAACAGGATCACCATTATCATCTGTTGTGTAGACTTTAAGTGTCAGGTCAATATCACCACTAAAATCATTTGGTGGCAGAATACTCAAACCTGATAAATCAAAACTTTGGCCATCATCACTAATTACATCAGGGATAGACCAAACGCCACCCCCCATATTATTAGCGCCTTCAATGACGAAGCCATCTGGCACGCCGGTAATACTGACAGAAACAATCTCTTCCGAGCCATCCATATCAGTCACATTACCGTTAAAATCACCAAATGAAATCGATGTCCCTTCGTCACCTGTAACTTGAACAGGATTATCATCGGTAGCGACTTCACCATTGATTTCAATATCATCATTTACGGCATTAACATCAAAGCTTACATTCTGCTCAAACGAACCACTATTACTGACTTCCTCACCATCAACCATTGCCGTATCAGTCACATCCGTTGTCACGGTAACATCAACAGTGCCGCTGAAATCTGGAGCAGGTTGGAAATAAATTGGGTCATTCGGGTCAACATGAATTTCACCATTGGCATCAGGTTGAATCACATCACCGTTTGCGTCGACAAATTCACCTTGTGATGGATCAACTAATTTAATTGTCACATCGGTAATTTCTTCATCGCCGCCATTATCTTTACCACCGTTATTTTGGTCGCCAATAACCGTACTTAAATCTAACTCAATTAGGCTATCTTCATCGCCACCGCCAGTGATGGTGACGTCTGGAGCATCTGCAACAGGGTCAACATTAACCGTGATATTCATTGAGCCTTCATTAGACTGGCCACTCTCGTTATCAGTTTCCACAACTTTAACGGGAATATCGATATCACCAGCATAATCTGGTGGTAAGTATAGAATCACATCTGGTGGTAACGTTATTGAACCATCAGCATTCGGGGTGACACTAATGACATACTCACCCGTTTGCTCGTTGTACTCCATACCACCAATCGTGGCACCTGGAGGCAAATCATCGGCATTAATAATGATCGAAGTGGTATCGTTATCCAGATCAGAGACGCCATCACCATCAGTATCATCAGTGCTAATCACCAAACCATCAGAAATTAACTCACCTATATTGACGCCACCTTCTTGATCTTCTGAAGCATCGACTTGTTGATCTTGAGTCGCATCATCATCAATATCGCCGGCAGCTGGTGGAGTATAAGTACCGCCACCGCCATCATGTTCATCAGTAAAGTGAAGAGTAATATCGGTTTCTTTGATTATTGTCTCACTTTCCGAGTTAGCATCATCACCCTGGTCTTGTACGGTAACACTGACGTGTATAGTCACATCCCCATCAAACCCACGAGGCGCTTTAATCACGATATCATCGAGTTGATCTTCAGTAATCGTAAACGAACCATTGCCGTTATTTACCGCACCTTCAACCTGGAAACCATCGGGCAAATCATCTGGGAAGGTAATGATCACTTTATTGATTACTTCATCACTTGAAGTGTCATCATTGACCCAATCTAAGCTGTTACCACCTGAGCTACCATTAACTACATCGTTAACTGACAAGTGAATTTCATTTGACCACTCATCATTAGGGTCTTGGTCTTCATATACATCCTGAATTCCGTCACCATCGGTATCTGTAATCGCATTACCGTCAGCATCATCGATAACCAACTTACCACCATCATTCACACCATCACCGTCTTCTTCGACGACCGAGGTAACATCCACATCTAAATTGCCATGGATTGTGGTTTCATCATAGTTATCATCTGGATTTTCAGTATCTGAATCTCGAATCGTGACATCCGTGGTTAAATGCAAATCACTATCTGCATCTTCTGGCATGCTAAGATACAAGCCGCTTTCTTGGGCTTCTGCTAATTGTTCTGGTGTTAAGGTAATTGAACCGTTTTCATCAGGGGTGAGTACTTCATCACCAATAACGATTGCATAACCATCAGGATAATTCTCAAACCCATTAATGGTTAATCCAACCACTTTTTCGCTGCCGTCATTATCGACAAACTGCGCAGTAGGATCCCAATTCAGTTTAACTAACTCATCTTCATTACCCGTTGATGTGGTGTTGTATTCCTCTAGGTCACCATTCTCATCTCTACCGACGCCATCAACGACAGGATTAACATTAATATGGATATCATATTCAAATTCTTTCGAAGCACCGTCATCTTCCGTCACCACAATACGTACTGGAATATCAATATCATCCGCGCTATTGCTATCGGTATGAATTTGAATACCGTTCAATGAATCAACATCAAATTGGTATAAATCTGGATTGGTTGAAACGAGTGTCGGTTCTAATGGATTACCATCAGCATCGCTAAAATACACCCCTTCTGGGATGTCTTGTAATGTTGTGAAAGTGATTTTTTCAGATGAATCTGTATCTTCCGATACTGCGCCATGCCCATCGGTGTTTGTGTACTCACCAGAAATAAAGCCGAAATCTATCGTAGCTGTACCATCTTCATCCACTGTGGTTGAGATCGTTTTACCATCATCAGAAACCTCCCAATCACCATTGGCAATAATGGATGGGTCATCAACAACACCGTGCATATCGACATTGATTTCAGTGCTATCTTGGCCAGCCCAAGTATCTTCATCATTCAGATCCGTATCACTCAGATCGGCGTTATCAACCGACATTCCATCAACGGTAAAAGTAAAATCGTCATTACTTTGTGGCGGTGGCATGATGACAGTATCATCAATATCATCGAAAGAAATCACATAGAAACCGTCTGCATTTGGCTCTAGTTCTACAGGGTTCCCTTCATCATCTACGCCCCATACTGTCGCGCCTTCTGGTAAACCTGAAATACGCACAAAGTAACTTTCTGAACCATCGTCATCGACCGAAGTATGCGCCTTGGTAATCACATCCGATAACTGAATAGCAGTATCTTCATCGACTTTGATGTTGTTATTCGTACTCAAGCTGACTTCATCAGCATCTGGAGTCACATCGATGACAATCGTTTGGTGATCAGATTCGGCTGTTTCTTTGCCATCAACCGTATCGCCACTTTCGGTACTGGTTCCCCAAGCATCGATTTGCATTTCACCTGACCAGTCATCCGCAGGGTCAACTTCCACTTTATCGATATCATCAGCTGAAATGGTATATACACCATTTTCATCCGGCTCTATTTTACTCCATCAACATAAATGTCCCTTCACCTTCTTTTATTTCAAGGTGGTATTCTAGGGTTTCTGAACCATCATTATCATTCAGATCAACATCTATATTCAGTTTTACATTGTCACTGTCTTCACCGGTCTCATAATGAGATCAGTGTTATCCATATCCCATGTTGGTGTATCGGCAACACCTTCAACCGTGATGTTGAAGTTGCCATTGATTGTCTGACCGGATTGTTCTGAATCGTTATCAATAACTTCCGCTTGTACACAAATTCTAAGTTACCATCAACGGTTGAGAAATCTGAATCGGGTACAAACGTTACACCAGACAGTTCATAGCTATAAGTTCCATCACCATTATCGACTAAACTAAATGCATCTGCTGGTATGATGAAATTGCCATCAGCGTCAGTTTCAAGTGGCTCACCATCGTACATAAACTCACCATGAGCGCCTCCTTCTGGAGGTGTTATGACAACGGTACTCTGTTCTGGGTTATCAGGGTTGATGATGGTCTCTCCTTCATCCCTATCACCCACGTTCAATTGCATTTCAATCGGAATGCCATTTGGAGTCTCATCTGGCACGCCATCCAGATTATCAAGACCCGTTGTATCTGTGCGCCCATCTTCCTCATGGCCACTATAGCTACCACCATTAATTTCCCAGCTTGGGCCTTCATCAGTAACATTAACCGTCACTTCAGCGGTATCAGTGTCGCCATCACCATCCGTGATCACAAATTCAAAGTCACCACTGTAATCTTTGCCATCATGATCTAAATTATCGACAGGCTCGAACTTAATATCACCATTTTCTGACACATATAAGGTACCAATACTTTCACCACCATCCGTTACAGGAACGGCATAATAAGCTTCGGCAGCGTCACCCGTATCAGAAATGTTTCCATCTGAGTCGATATAAACGGTGTCATAATCACCATCTTTTAGCTCAATAACATTGCCATTACTGTCTTTAATACCGGTAACAGTGGCACCATCAGCCTTCATTAGCAATAATATTGCCTAAATCTTGTAGGCCTGAACCTTCTTCAATCGCTTCACCAGACACATCTTGCGCAGTTGGTACATCATCATTAACAGTAACATTGACATCAATTGTATTACTGCTATCACCATCATCATCGACGCCATGGATAGGTATAACGATATTGGTCGATTGTCCACCATTGCCATTATCAAGTGGTTGATCAATCGCGCCTGTCACTTCAAAGGTATAGCTACCATTAGTGTTATCAAAACTGATTTTGAAGACATCATCGTCCGTTGGGTTACCATTATCATCGACTAGCACACCTGAATATGTGCCATCACCGTTATCAACTAAAATAACGTCGGTGCCACCCGAAGTTATGTTGCTATTGCCTTCACTATCTGAGTTTTCTCATTAAAAGCATTAACATCAATTTCATAGTGATTCACTTCATCACTACCTGAATCAATAGTAATCGTGCCGGTTGCTGACTCACCACTTTGTCCTGGTGTTGAACCCGCGTGATTATCACCACCTTTATCAATATCAGATTCGTTAACACTGATGTTGTCAGCACTATCGATTTCAAGGTCTTTACCATCCGTTATGGTGCCGTTGAAATCAATGGACTCATCCATGTAATCGCCGTCAGTATCTTGTATTTGGATTGGGATGTTGATGGTGATGTTGTCACCATCATTATGGACATACCCGTCAGTATCACCAGCACCATCTACATGATCGATTGGTTGGTATTGCGTCATATCAACACTAATATCAACACCACCATTTTCAGTAGGTGTTGCAATCAGATGGAAATCTAAAACAGGGTTACCATTAGCATCCACACCGGTTAATGTGTTGTTTTCAGGATCAAATGAGAACTCAACTGAACCGCCACCTTCTGTGGTAATTTCAGTGTTGAGCTCTGTAATCAAGTCATCCATTACAGTAGGATCACTTGTACCGTGTTTGGATCTAAGTCATCTGATCAGCATCAACGTGAGTTGAACCACTTTGTGCTGTTTTCGGATAACCTTCTGAATCACCTGGATCGGAATCTGGGTGAGGTCACCTTCGATCATTCCAGCATCAATGTCACCTCCACCTTGTGCGTTATCGCCATCGGTATCATGAATGGTGATCGTTCCTTTACCTACATCTCCGTCAGCATCTTCGACTTCAACATTGATAGGAATATCTGAAGTATCATTATCTTCATTAATTTGATCGATCGGCTGGAATTGCTCTACTTCATAATGACCATTTTGATCGATAGTCACTTCCATAACCGGAATATTATCTGCATCAACAATGGTTAATGTATGACCATCATCACTGATTACAACAGAGGTATCTTGACCGTTACTAGTCAGATCATCTAATTGTGATTGGTCGGCACCAAATCGTACATCGACAACATCATCACTGCCGGTATCAACATTAATGTCTCCCGATGCTGAATCTGTTCCATCAGTACCTTCTTCTAGTGTTGCACCTGTGTCCTTACCAAACGACGGATCTTGGCCATCTTCAATGTTAACCGTGATATCAACATTATTTGGTGTGCCGTCTGCATCATCAATCACTAAGGGCACATCAATACTGATGCTATCACCGTTGTTGGTCACATAGCCTTCACTATCACCATCTCCATCTTCGTGATCAATTGGACCATTTTGAACAACATCGGTAGTAATGGTGGCATTACCGTCTGCATCAACGGTTGAAGTCATCCTCATCGTTAAGACATCCGAGCCCCCCGAAGTACCCGTTATCGTAATTGTACCATCTGAATTTGTAGTGATTTCAAAGTCAATCGGTTGACCATTACTGGTTAAGCCATCAAGTTCGGCTTCCAAAGCTGTAGAGACTTCTGGATCAATATGTAAGGTCTCAGGGCGTAGATCATCACTAGAGGAATCAATGACGACTGAGCTACTACCTGATACTGGATAAGCGTTTCCTTCAGTCCAGCTCTCCTGATCACCTTCGGTAATATTGACCTCATCAGTAACATCGACTCCCTCTGGATCGACAATCACAATGTTAAAGCTGCCCGAAGCGCTATCACCATCATCATCCACTGCAGTGACGCTAAGATTAAGGTCAACATCCCCTGCATCTTGATCGATAGGTTCATATTGCGTAACGGTGTAATTACCATCTATATCAACGGTAATACTTAGAATGGGTTCATCATTTTCACCGGTGACGGTAATGGTATTACCATCCACTTCATAGTCGGTTTCTTTGCCGCCATCGTAAGTAATATTACCTAAGCCTGAATCATCACCTTGAGGGTCATCAAAGGTCATCGATGCTATTTCATCTGAGCCCATATCAAAGCTTGGGATTTTACCTGTTGATTCACCTGGCGTTTGAGTTACTTCTCCGGTCTCAGGGTCAACATTGTCAAAATCTGTTTCGGTAATAACAACGGCTTCACTGTCATCACTAAAGGACGGGTCTTGGCCATCTTCTAGGTTAACGGTGATGTCGATATTAGAAGTATCACCATCGGTGTCGGAGATTTCCAATGGAAGATCAATCGAAATCACATCACCATCATTGGTGATATAACCAGAGGTATCGCCATCTTTATTGATATCATCCAATGGTAAAGCGGTCGACAGTGGTGTTGATGTAGAACTCGCCATCCCCACCTTGTACCACTTCAAAACTTATCGTGATGGCCTCTACACCATCAACCGTCCCCACGATGCTAAAGCTGCCATCCGGATTTTCAACAGAAACAAAATCAACGGGCTGGCCGCCTGAGGTAATTTCGGATAATTCACCCGGATTTTGATCGGTACCATCACCAAACAACGTGGCTTTTGCCTCATCAGTAAGCTGTAAAGTACTTGGGTCAAGATCATCACTTGGCGTTGGAATTAACTTAGAAGACTCACCATGCACTGGGTATTCATTACCTGAAGCTGGGTTTTCAAGATCACCTTCTTCAATGGTAACTTCATCGCTTACATCTTCAGCATTCCCGCCGTCATTAATCACGATATTGATGGTACCATTCGCGGTATCACCATCGTCATCCGTACCAGAAACATTCAACGCAATGTTGGTGATGTCGCTGTCATCTTGATCAATCGGTTGGTATTGCGTCACCGTGTAATTACCATCCGCATCGATGGTCACGCTCATCACAGGGTTATTATCAACATCCAACAAGGTTAACGTGCTTGGATCGTTTGCCAGTGCCGCAGTATCAATGTGAGTCGCTTCACCATTACTGGTGATGCCAGTGAAGACGGTTGATTTGGGTCAAAGACAATTTGGTCAACGTAATCACTGCCCTGGTCAAATTCAATGCTGCCATTGGCCGTTTGTATATCGTCCGTTTCATTGATTTCAGCTATGTCGGTATTGTCACCAAAAAGACGGATCTTGACCATCTTTTAGGTTAACGGTGATATCGATATTAGAAGTATCACCATCGGTGTCGGAGATTTCCAATGGAAGATCAACCGAAATCACATCATCATCATTGGTGATATAACCAGAGGTATCGCCATCTTTATTGATATTATCCAGTGGTAAAGCTTGGTCGACAGTGGTGTTGATGTAGAACTCGCCATCCTCACCTTGTACCACTTCAAAACTTATCGTGATGGCCTCTACACCATCAACCGTCCCCACGATGCTAAAGCTGCCATCCGGATTTTCAACAGAAACAAAATCAACGGGCTGGCCGCCTGAGGTAATTTCGGATAATTCACCCGGATTTTGATCGGTACCATCACCAAACAACGTGGCTTTTGCCTCATCAGTAAGCTGTAAAGTACTTGGGTCAAGATCATCACTTGGCGTTGGAATTAACTTAGAAGACTCACCATGCACTGGGTATTCATTACCTGAAGCTGGGTTTTCAAGATCACCTTCTTCAATGGTAACTTCATCGCTTACATCTTCAGCATTCCCGCCGTCATTAATCACGATATTGATGGTACCATTCGCGGTATCACCATCGTCATCCGTACCAGAAACATTCAACGCAATGTTGGTGATGTCGCTGTCATCTTGATCAATCGGTTGGTATTGCGTCACCGTGTAATTACCATCCGCATCGATGGTCACGCTCATCACAGGGTTATTATCAACATCCAACAAGGTTAACGTGCTTGGATCGTTTGCCAGTGCCGCAGTATCAATGTGAGTCGCTTCACCATTACTGGTGATGCCAGTGAGACGGTTGATTTGGGTCAAAGACAATTTCATCAACCTGATCACTTCCTTCATCAAACTCAATACTGCCCTTCGCCGTTTGTATATCGTCCGTTTCATTGATTTCAGCTATGTCGGTATTGTCACCAAAAGACGGATCTTGACCATCTTTTAGGTTAACGGTGATATCGATATTAGAAGTATCACCATCGGTGTCGGAGATTTCCAATGGAAGATCAACCGAAATCACATCATCATCATTGGTGATATAACCAGAGGTATCGCCATCTTTATTGATATTATCCAGTGGTAAAGCTTGGTCGACAGTGGTGTTGATGTAGAACTCGCCATCCTCACCTTGTACCACTTCAAAACTTATCGTGATGGCCTCTACACCATCAACCGTCCCCACGATGCTAAAGCTGCCATCCGGATTTTCAACAGAAACAAAATCAACGGGCTGGCCGCCTGAGGTAATTTCGGATAATTCACCCCCGGATTTTGATCGGTACCATCACCAAACAACGTGGCTTTTGCCTCATCAGTAAGCTGTAAAGTACTTGGGTCAAGATCATCACTTGGCGTTGGAATTAACTTAGAAGACTCACCATGCACTGGGTATTCATTACCTGAAGCTGGGTTTTCAAGATCACCTTCCTCAATGGTAACTTCATCGCTTACATCTTCAGCATTCGCGCCGTCATTAATCACGATATTGATGGTACCGTTCGCGGTATCACCATCGTCATCCGTACCCGAGACATTTAGGGCGATTTTGGTGATCTCGCTGTCATCTTGATCGATTGGTTGGTATTGCGTCACCGTGTAATTACCATCCACATCGATGGTCACGCTCATCACAGGGTTATTATCAACATCCAACAAGGTTAACGTGCTTGGATCGTTTGCCAGTGCCACGGTATCAATGTGAGTCGCATCACCATTACTGGTGATGCCATTGAGAGACGGTTGACTTGGGTCAAAGACAATTTGGTCAACATAATCACTGCCCTGGTCAAATTCGATTGAGCCGGTGGCACTTTGCGTGTCATCACTTTCAGTTATAATCACGCCGTTATCGGTGCCAAAACTTGGATCTTCACCATCTTTAAAATTCACCGTGATGTCGACACTTGACGTGTCACCATCGGTGTCATCAATTTCTAGCGGCAGGTCAACCGAAAGAGTGTCACCATTATTCGTGATTAACCCCATCATATCGCCTGTGTCATCGCCCGTGCCATTGTTATCATCTAATGGTTGGTATTGATTGACGTCTGTAACAACCGTCACATCACCATTTTCAGACATGGTCGGGGTCATGGTGATGTCAAGAACTGGGTTGCCCTCGCCATCCACACCGGTGATGGTGATCACACCATTGTCATCGGTCGTCATGCTGAACTCAACTGGATCGCCACCGTTGATGGTGACTTCTGACATCTCATTTTGTAGGGCAGCTTTACCCGCTTCGCTTAAACGCAGTGAGCTTACGACCAAGTTATCGGGCGATGCGATCGTGATTGAGCCATGGCCTTCGACTGGGTAGGTTTGGACAGGTTTGCCATCCGCATCCACGGCACCAGTATCAACATCACCTTCGATGACCTCAATCGTATCGCTCACATCCGCAGCATTCGCGCCGTCATTAATCACGATATTGATGGTACCATTCGCGGTATCATCATCGTCATCCGTACCAGAAACATTCAACGCAATGTTGGTGATGTCGCTGTCATCTTGATCAATCGGTTGGTATTGCGTCACCGTGTAATTACCATCCGCATCGATGGTCACGCTCATCACAGGGTTATTATCAACATCCAACAAGGTTAACGTGCTTGGATCGTTTGCCAGTGCCACGGTATCAATGTGAGTCGCATCACCATTACTGGTGATGCCATTGAGAGACGGTTGACTTGGGTCAAAGACAATTTGGTCAACATAATCACTGCCCTGGTCAAATTCGATTGAGCCGGTGGCACTTTGCGTGTCATCACTTTCAGTTATAATCACGCCGTTATCGGTGCCAAAACTTGGATCTTCACCATCTTTAAAATTCACCGTGATGTCGACACTTGACGTGTCACCATCGGTGTCATCAATTTCTAGCGGCAGGTCAACCGAAAGAGTGTCACCATTATTCGTGATTAACCCCATCATATCGCCTGTGTCATCGCCCGTGCCATTGTTATCATCTAATGGTTGGTATTGATTGACGTCTGTAACAACCGTCACATCACCATTTTCAGACATGGTCGGGGTCATGGTGATGTCAAGAACTGGGTTGCCCTCGCCATCCACACCGGTGATGGTGATCACACCATTGTCATCGGTCGTCATGCTGAACTCAACTGGATCGCCACCGTTGATGGTGACTTCTGACATCTCATTTTGTAGAGCGGCTTTACCCGCTTCGCTTAAACGCAGTGAGCTTGCGACCAAGTTATCACGGCGATGCGATCGTGATTGAGCCATGGCCTTCTACAGGGTAGGTTTGGACAGGGTTGCCATCCGCATTCACGGCACCAGTATCAACATCACCTTCGATGACCTCAATCGTATCGCTCACATCCGCAGCATTCGCGCCGTCATTAATCACGATATTGATGGTACCATTCGCGGTATCATCATCGTCATCCGTACCAGAAACATTCAACGCAATATTGGTGATGTCACTGTCATCTTGATCGATAGGTTGGTATTGCGTAACCGTGTAGTTGCCTTGCGCGTCAATGGTTACATCCATCACGGGATTGCCATCGGCATCCACTAGACTTAATGTGTTGTCATCAACACTGTAGCTGGTCGCATCACCATTACTGGTGATGCCAGTGAACGACGTTGATTTGGGTCAAAGACAATTTGGTCAACGTAATCACTGCCCTGGTCAAATTCAATGCTGCCATTGGCCGTTTGTTCACCGTCATTTTCAGTGATCTCAGCAATCTCGGTATTGTCACCAAAACTTGGATCTTCACCATCAACAAAATTCACCGTGATATCAACATTTGAAGTATCACCATCGGTGTCATCAATTTCTAGCGGTAGGTCAACCGAAATGGTGTCACCATTATTGGTGATAAGACCGGTTGTATCTCCAGTACCCTCTTTTTCATCAAGCGGTTGATATTGATTGACATCAGTGACAACCGTCACATCACCATTTTCAGACATGGTCGGGGTCATGGTGATGTCAAGAACTGGGTTGCCCTCGCCATCCACACCGGTGATGGTGATCACACCATTGTCATCGGTCGTCATGCTGAACTCAACTGGATCGCCACCGTTGATGGTGACTTCTGACATCTCATTTTGTAGAGCGGCTTTACCCGCTTCGCTTAAACGCAGTGAGCTTGCGACCAAGTTATCACTTGGCGATGCGATCGTGATTGAGCCATGGCCTTCGACTGGGTAGGTTTGGACAGGGTTTCCATCCGCATCCACGGCACCAGTATCAACATCACCTTCGATGACCTCAATCGTATCGCTCACATCCGCAGCATTCGCGCCGTCATTAATCACGATATTGATGGTACCATTCGCGGTATCATCATCGTCATCCGTACCAGAAACATTCAACGCAATGTTGGTGATGTCGCTGTCATCTTGATCAATCGGTTGGTATTGCGTCACCGTGTAATTACCATCCGCATCGATGGTCACGCTCATCACAGGGTTATTATCAACATCCAACAAGGTTAACGTGCTTGGATCGTTTGCCAGTGCCGCAGTATCAATGTGAGTCGCTTCACCATTACTGGTGATGCCAGTGAGAGACGGTTGGCTTGGGTCAAAGACAATTTGGTCAACGTAATCACTGCCCTGGTCAAATTCAATGCTGCCATTGGCCGTTTGTTCACCGTCATTTTCAGTGATCTCAGCAATCTCGGTATTGTCACCAAAACTTGGATCTTCACCATCAACAAAATTCACCGTGATATCAACATTTGAAGTATCACCATCGGTGTCATCAATTTCTAGCGGTAGGTCAACCGAAATGGTGTCACCATTATTGGTGATAAGACCGGTTGTATCTCCAGTACCCTCTTTTTCATCAAGCGGTTGATATTGATTGACATCGGTGACAACCGTCACATCACCATTTTCAGACATGGTCGGGGTCATGGTGATGTCAAGAACTGGGTTGCCCTCGCCATCCACACCGGTGATGGTGATCACACCATTGTCATCGGTCGTCATGCTGAACTCAACTGGATCGCCACCGTTGATGGTGACTTCTGACATCTCATTTTGTAGAGCGGCTTTACCCGCTTCGCTTAAACGCAGTGAGCTTGCGACCAAGTTATCACTTGGCGATGCGATCGTGATTGAGCCATGGCCTTCGACTGGGTAGGTTTGGACAGGGTTTCCATCCGCATCCACGGCACCAGTATCAACATCACCTTCGATGACCTCAATCGTATCGCTCACATCCGTAGCATTCGCGCCGTCATTAATCACGATATTGATGGTACCATTCGCGGTATCATCATCGTCATCCGTACCAGAAACATTCAACGCAATATTGGTGATGTCACTGTCATCTTGATCAATCGATTGGTATTGCGTCACCGTGTAATTACCATCCGCATCGATGGTCACACTCATCACGGGGTTATTATCAACATCCAACAAGGTTAACGTGCTTGGATCGTTTGCCAGTGCCGCAGTATCAATGTGAGTCGCTTCACCATTACTGGTGATGCCAGTGAGACGGTTGGCTTGGGTCAAAGACAATTTGGTCAACATAATCACTGCCCTGGTCAAATTCAATGCTGCCATTGGCCGTTTGTTCACCGTCATTTTCAGTGATCTCAGCAATCTCGGTATTGTCACCAAAACTTGGATCTTCACCATCAACAAAATTCACCGTGATATCAACATTTGAAGTATCACCATCGGTGTCATCAATTTCTAGCGGTAGGTCAACCGAAATAGTGTCACCATTATTGGTGATAAGACCGGTTGTATCTCCAGTACCCTCTTTTTCATCAAGCGGTTGATATTGATTGACATTGGTGACAACCGTCACATCACCATTTTCAGACATGGTTGGCGTCATGGTGATATCGAAAACTGGATTTCCATCACCATCGACTGCAGAAATGGTTACCACACCGTTTTCATCGGTGGTCATGGTAAATTCAATTGGCTGACCATTATGGATCGTAATTTTACCCATTCCAGAAACTAGCTGGGCTTTGCCTTCTTCACTTAAACGTAATGTAGAAGGATTTAAGTTATCATCTATTGCAGTAATGGTAACGCTACTCGTGCCATGTACAGGATATGCGTTACCTGCTGCTGGGTTTTCAGATCGCCCTCAGCTATTGTGACAACGTCACTAACATCAGCAGCATTCTCACCATCTTCAATATTGATAACAATTGTACCGTTAGCAGTATCACCATCATCATCTGTTGCAGTAATACCTAAATTTAGATTTATTATATCGTCTGCATCCTGGTCAAGTGGACCAGTGGCTTGAACGGTATAAGATCCATCGGTCTGAACCTCAACAGTTAAAACTGGTTCGCCATTAATATCTGTTACAATTACTACATTACCATCAACGGTATATTCTGTAGGTTCACCATTGCTCGTTAACCCTTCTAATGAGGGTTGGTTTGGATCAAACGTAATAGTGGCAATTTCATCACTACCAAGATCCAATGGTACTTGGCCATCTACAATTAAATCACGGTCATCAGTTTCATTGATCGTGGTGCCTGAGTCGGTACCAAATTGTTCATTGGCACCATCATTAACATCAATTTCGATATTAATCGGTTCTTTGATTTCATTACCATTGATATCCATCCCCGATACTGGGAATTCAATATGAATATCATCCCCTTGATTACTCACTATACCTGTGGTGTCACCTGAAATATGATCGATAGGTTGATTAACCGTTGTGGTAATAGAAACGGTTACATCACCGTTGGGTAGGGCAACGAAATCAACATCAAATGAAACGACTGGTTCACCATCTTGCATACCCGTGAAAGTATTGGTTTCCGCATCGTAAGTAAATACAACAGGTTCACCACCTGATGTGATCTCAGAATTTAATTCACCAAGTAAAGAATCTACGCTTTCTTCCGGGATATAAAACGAATTTGGATCAAGAGCATAGGTACCTTTTTCAACTACAACCGAAGCTATACTTTCAGTTGGGTAACCACCACCACTGTCTAAATCACCTTCTGTAACTTCAACGGCAAGGTTTTCACCACCGTCAGCAATAAGAACGCCTCGTTCATCTTCTTCATCACGGTATTCACGTTCAAAACCTTTAGTATCGTATCCCGCGTGAGTTAAAACAGCGTCATAATTGTAGTCAATCGATACAAAAGAGTTATTAGCGGTGTCGCCCGCGCCCTCACCTGCTGCTGGTGCTTCTGCTTCTTGAGTTGGATCTTGTCCTGCCAAAATACTTTGCTGAATAGCGGCAATATCATCAGTTTGATTTGATTGAGAACCTTGTTCATCCGAATTTACAGGGTTCATAATATCTTGACTAGGATCTTGCAGGTTCATTACCGAGCGTTGGATATTCGCAATATCCGATTCAGTAAAATTCGCATTTTGTGCATTTTCAGCGTTAATTTGAACTTGTGGTCCCAATGTAGTCGCCACAGGCCCAGTTGCATTTGGTACAATAGATACGGCCGATTGAGTATTATGGATGTGTACTTGTTGTCCTTGTCCAGAGACAGTTGCGTTTGCCTCTGGAGTCACCAATAAAACCTCATCAGACTTCAACTGATAATTTCCTGTAACCAATACAGCTCCCTGACCAGCTTTAATGACAAAAACTGAACCACTTTCAACGTTAACATTGGTGACATTTGAAGAAGGGATATTATTTTCCATAGATAACTCAATCTGTTAGTTGATTGTTTCCTTAAAACCAGGATAAGCCAATCTTATATTTATAGGAATTTAATCTTAAAGCAGCAATAAACAAGCTTAAGCAAAAGTAAGAACACCTCTATATTTATATCACAATAGAGGTTAAACAATAGTTCTGCTAGATAGAAATAAAACGATTGTAATTATACCACTAACAATCGTTTTATTCACTGTTTTAACCAATCCAAACATCATGTAGGTAATGTAGGACATAACAGTCTATACCCAATTAACTTGAAGTTGCAGATTTCAAAACCTGAAAATTGTCGTTAATTCGAGTTGTCAGTGAGCCTGCAACTTTGGGCAAAGTCACATCAAAAAATCGATTTATTGCATCCTTAAAGGATGCTTTTGTCGGGAAGTAAACATTATTTCTGGCATGCTCATGCATGACCTTCCACAGTCGTTCTATTGGATTCAAATTTGGACTGTAAGGGGCAAATAATGCAGTTCGATATTGAGCATCCGAGCAAAATCTTTTACCAGCTGACTTCGGTGATAACCGGCACCATCGAAATTACATGAATCTTTTGCTAATGGATAATGAGCTTTTTCAGTTTCCAAAAGAAACGGGCAATACTTTCACTATCAATCGTTTCATAACTTTCGGTCACTGTCGTAGATATATCCGTTAGATTCAGTGCACCGACAAAGTTTAATCGTGTACGGCTACCGGTCGTTTCAATTACTTTATCTTCACCTTTGCGGATCCAACCGTAAGTGATTTTAGTCGCTTGGCTTGGATGCACTGCATCCATAAATAAAATCGGTTCATTGAGTTGCTTCAGCTCTTGATAATGCTGAATAAAAGCTTCTTGAGCTTCAGGATTAAGTTTGTGTGGAACACCTTTAGGTTGCTTATAGGAAAAGCCATTATGGTGTAACCATTTATTCATTCCAGCGACAGTGTAAGTGACTTGGAATTGATTCTGGACGTACTCAACAATCTGGTGAGTATGAAAATAGGTATTTTCAGCAAGATGCTCAATTAATGCCATCGTTTCATCGGCATTGAGTTTACTTTGTGAGCCACCATTTTCGGGTTTTAATTTTTCAGACTGTAAATAGTCATTGATATGACGAGTCACCGTCGTTTGATGAATTCGCAATGCTTGCGAAATCATAGAAACAGACCAACCTTCAGAAGCAAGCACGACAGCTTTGATACGATCACATACTCGACGGTCACGAGATGAATCGTGCATCCGTTCAAGTTGTTTTTTCGTAAGTGTTCACCAAACCCTATTGACATAAAAACTGTGACCTCTAGCACTTGATCCCACTTTAGGTATTGAGTGATCATTTTTGAGCTTCATCATAGTTATATGACTAGAAAAAAAGCTCCTAAATACCAAGACGCACCACCTAAAGTCTCTGATCTGAATGAGGCTAAGGTGCTTATTGATGAGCTGTGGGAGCAGCTCAGGCACTATGAAGATAAGCTTACCACTAGCTCCAAAAACTCTTCAAAATCGCCCTCATCAGACAGTCCTAAAGATCGCCATGAGCGAAAAAAGATGAAAGCTCTGGTGGTCGCAATTCGAGAGGAGCTAAAAAAGGCCACACAGGGCATCAACGAAAACTTTCCCCGTTAAAAGACACGGATATCATTATTGATTGCTTCCTGATAGTTGTCCTTGTTGCGAACAGTCTGACATTGATGTTCATGACGGCCCTTACTACCGACACCAAGTCTTTGATATTCCCAAGCCCACTGTCGATATCACCGAATACCGTTTATTTTCAGGTCAATGTCGGCATTGCAAAGAAGCCGTCAAAGCTCAAAAGCCTGACGATGCATCACAAGGGATTATAGGGCTAACTTATTAAGTTACATTGGGGTTCTTGCGGGGCAATATCACCTCAGTGTTCGAAAAATCCAATCTCTTCTCAAAGAACAGCTTGGCACAACCTTTTCAGTTGGCGCGATCAGCGAAGCTCAAACGAAAGTCGCTTCAATGCTAACGCCATTACATCAAGCGATAAAACAAGCATTAAAGAAAGCGCCTTTGATTCATGCTGACGAGACCTCTCATCACAGAAATGATGAACAAAGCCTTCGCTGGTGTTGGTTAGTGGCAAGTGATGACCTTGTCTATGAGCAAATACTTTATTCGCGCTCGACCTCATCAGCGAAAAGGTCATTGATGAAGACTATGCAGGCATTGTGGTCAGCGACCAGTGCCCTAGCTATAACTGGATAGCCGCAGACCGTCATCAGTTATGTTGGGCACATGTGAAGCGTAACCTTCAGCAAATGGCGGATTATAGTGGCGGTGGCCACACCGCTTATATTGGCAGACATCTTTGTTTGCTGACGAACGCCATTTTCCATACTCGGCATCGTTATGAACAAGATGAGTTAAATTATGCGCTATACTTACGAAGAATGCGTAGGTTGCAGAAATCGTTCGATCATTGGTTGAGCAAAGGGACTGATGTCATGGTCAAGCGATATCGGGGGCGATGCAAGTTACTGCTCAAACATAGAGAGAGCTTGTGGGTTTTCCTCAAGAAAGTGTCAATCCCCTTAACCAATAATGAAGCTGAGCGATGTATTAGAGGTTTTGTAATCCAAAGGAAAATCAGCTTCGGAACGACCTCGGATGCAGGCGATAAATTCCGCAGTAGGATACATACCCTCATCGAAACCTGCAAAAAACGTGGCTTGTCGGCAATGTCAGTGTTGAGTGAGATCATCACGGCTGTTGTGGCGAAGAGACCGTACCCCAACATCTTTGATCTATAGGCTGTTCCCCCCGTTAATATCGAGTCAAGTTACCTTGGTGAACGATTACGTTTTTTCTTTTGGTTGGAAAGTTCTATTTTCATGTTTGGTAGCATGATCCTGTTCAAGGATAAAATCAAGCATCTTCAATGATCACGGGTATATAATCATTAATATATTCGCAACTGTGAATATAGGTGACTTAAAACATTATTTCTATATAATATAAATTAAAAGATGTCATCATTTATCGCAGTGATTATTCTTACAAAGTTGATGATAAAATAGTTCATCACTAACGCATGACTAACACAACACTATCTATTGGGTAATAAGCTTCGCTTGCTCTTGGTAATTCAATGAAAAAAAAACTCACCACCGAACAACTAGACTTCGTCGATGATAAGTCATCAGCATTAATGCTAAGCACCACTTATACGACCAAAATCATGCTCTGGACAATCGTGGCTTTTTTTATTATCGCGATCATTTGGGCATCTCTGACTAAGCTTGATAAAGTAACGACAGGAACGGCTAAAGTTATTCCATCCACTCAGATGCAAGTGATACAAAACCTTGAGGGTGGTATTGTTAAACAAGTGCTTGTTCGTGAAGGCCAACCGGTTAAAAAAGGCCAACGTCTACTTTTAATTGATGACACAAGCGCGCTCTGACTTTCAAGGCAAAGCTGATATTGCCAATATGCAAGCCGACCAATTTCGTCTAAAAGCACAAATTTCTGCCGTAAAAATTGATACGAAAAAAGCGAAGCAAACCAGTAATTGGGAAGATAGCGTTATTGTAGATGAGTCAATTCTTCCTATGTTCGATGAAGATTTTGCAAAAAAGCACCCAATATTGGTTACTCGTCAGTTAAGTGAATATCAAGGTAACGTGTCTAACCTTGAGAACCAATTGTCAGTTGCAAGACAACAGGTCACACAAAAACAACGTGAACTAGATGAAAACCGCTCACGTTATAGAAGCCTACAAAGTAGTTATAATGTGGCAAGTCACGAATTTAATATAACAGAGCCATTAGCAAAAGATGGCGTGGTCCCCGAAATTGAATTGTTAAAATTACGTCGTCAGTTGATTGATACTCGTCGTGATTTGACTTCAACCAAAATGCAGATCCCGGTTGCTGAATCTGCAGTCCATGAAGCGATATTAAAATACTTAGACATTGCTCTAAAGTATCGTAGTGATAATCAAAACGAATTAAATAAGGTCAGTGCACAATTATCTAGCCAAAGTGAATCTCAAGTTGGATTACAAGATAAAGTAAACCGCACCGTCGTTACCTCACCTGTTACCGGCACTATTCAAAAAATTTATATCAATACTATCGGTGGAGTTATCCAGCCTGGTATGGATTTAATCGAGATTGTACCAACAGAAGATACCTTACTCATTGAAGCGAAAATTGCCCCTCAAGATATCGGTTTCTTACACCTGGATTACCAGCATTAATTAAATTTACCGCCTACAACTTCTCTACCTACGGTGGCCTTGAAGGTACGGTTGAAACAATCAGTGCAGACACGATTCAAGATGACGAAGGTAATAGCTTCTACCAGGTTAAAATTCGAACCAATGAAAGTGCTTTAACCAATAAAGACGGAGCATCCTTACCAATTATTCCTGGTATGACTGCCTCGGCCGATATTATTACCGGCAAACGCACCGTAATGGGCTACCTATTAAAACCGGTTCTCAAAGCCACCAATTCTGCACTAAGAGAACAATAAGCATCATCAAGTCATTATAACGATTTCTGCAAGTTGGTTTTCAGTCGAAAAAATCAGTTTATCTCTCTTGGTCTATTACCATAATTATTTAATGAGAAATGATATGACATTGTACAAACAGCTATTAACTTGGAGTATGGGGATTTTTATCACTATATCCGTAGTTTTATTTGCCCTTGAATTCCATCACACGCGTAACGACTTAATCGAACAACAAACGGTTCGCTTCGATGACACATTAAATGCTGCCACTTTTGCTCTTTCACCTTATCTACAAGGTGACGACTTAGAAGAAGCTCAAACTATTATCAAGAAAATATTTGATAATCATAACTATCAATCGACAACTCTGATATCAATTACATCGAGTGAAGCCATTAAGCTCAATTTCAAAGAACCCAAAAATTCTATACCTAGTTGGTTTATGACATTATCGAATATTAAACCTATCCAGAAAACGGTACAAATCAGCTCTAACTGGCAACCATTAGCCAATCTAAAAGTAATCAATCGCCCTACCTTTGTTTATGAAAAGCTGTGGAATAACACTAAATCTATTCTTTTTGCTCTAACATTTTGTGGCGTGATTCTGATTGTAGGATTATCGATAGTATTCCGTCGAATTTTAGTACCGTTACAGATTATCCAAGTTAGCGCTCAAAATCTTGCTAACAATAAATTTGATGAAGTATTGGAAACCTCTAAATACCGAGAATTAAATGATGTCGTTTCAGTATTTAATCAAATAACCAAGCAACTGCGTACACACTTTGAACAACAATCAGAAGAAAAACAAACTACGTGTTCGTGCGTACCAAGATCCAGTATCAGGATTGGCTAATCGCAAATACATGATGACTCAACTTAAATCTTGGATTGAAAGCGGGTCAACAGGTGGTATTGCCCTTCTCAAGGTCGATCAACTTGATGACGTGTATGAAAAAGAAGGATATATCCAAGGTGATGAACTGACTCGTAGCTTTGCTGCATCATTAATGGAAATTTCTTCAGATGAGTTCAATATTGCTCGTTTAAACAATTCTGAGTTTATGCTATTAGCTCCAAACATATCAGATGAAGATATGCTTGAGTTGGGTCGCGCTATGCTTAACCGTGTCGCCGAATTACAAAACGATCCACTTGATATTGCCCCACTTCAAGCTGCTGTTGCTTTAATTATGAAGCAAACTGACGACAGTATTTCAGATCTCCTTGCTCGCGCTGATAACGGCTTAGTACAAGCTCGTGCTAATCGCGAAGAACCAATGTTCTTGGTTCTTGCAGACAGTGATGAAAGCCAACCAAACTTTGGTAAACAACAATGGAAAGCCATCGTAGATGAAGCCATTGCTAATAAAGAATTTATTTTCAACTACCAGAAAGCTATCGACAGCAATAATCAAATGCTCCACCAAGAAGTATTTGCTGCTATACAAAAAGACGACACTCGCTATTCAGCAGGTAGCTTTTTGAATGCCCTTGAAAGCCTAGATAAAGGCCAAGACTTTGATATGTACATCATCGACGCAGTATTTGAGCAAGTCGATATATACGATCCGAAATATCCAATTGCAGTTAACTTAACTCAAAGCAGTGTTAATGATACTGGCTTTATGCGCTGGTTAAGCCAAAAAATGGAAAGCAATCCTGAATATGCCAACCGCATATTGTTTGAGATTCCTGAAATTTGCTTTATTAAGCAGCCAGATAACACCAAACTACTGTGTAACATCATTACTTCACATAAATACAGTTTTGGTATCGATAACTTTGGTCATAACTTTGGTTCGATTGACTATCTCAATGCCTACCGCCCTGCTTATGTCAAATTGGATTTTGCCTACACTACTCAAATAGATGATAACGAAAAAGCAGATGTTGTTTTCTCCATTGCACGTACTGCCGCCAACTTATCAATCACCACTATTGCTTCTCGTGTAGAAACAATAGAACAGAAAAACAAACTGATCGAACTTGAACTTGGTGGTTTCCAAGGTTTTGTTACTGAGCAAATTAATAATGTTACTGAAGGTCAGGCATAATGAATACCATAAAAGATCCGCTATTAAATTCGCTCGATTATATCAGTCGTTATTACGGCCAAGCCAATTCACCTGACGCGCTCGTTGCAGGCTTACCACTCAAAGATGGTTTACTAACTGTACATTTATTCCCCCGCGCTGCAGCAACCGCGGGCTTAAATGCTAAGCTTGAAGAGTTGCCACTTAATGATTTACCACCACTACTTTTACCGGTAGTTGCATTGCTTAAAATGGTGACGCATGCGTTATCTTGTCTGTCGATTACGAGAAGAACGAAGCTGAAGTAATCTTGTCGCAAAATGATGACAACACTCAAGAATGGGTTCGTTTAGAAGAACTTAATAAACAATACACAGGCCAACTATTTTGGTTAAAAGAGCTTCCGTTACGATGAAAGGTCCCTGAAGTTCTGAAAAACAACGATGGTCATTGGTTCTGGAGCACGCTGTGGCAATCACGTAAAATTTACCGCGACGTATTCATTGCCTCGATCTTAATTAATATCTTTGCCATAAGTGCCCCATTATTTTCACGCTTAGTATATGACAAAATTGTTCCTAACCTGGCCTATGACTCACTTTGGGTACTAGCTGTTGGTGTTTTATCATCTTCATTTTGATTTTATTTTAAAATGATGCGTAGCTATTTCTTAGATGTGGCGGGAAAGAAATCGGATATTTTGATTTCTTCAAAAATCTTTAGTCATGTAATGGGAACTCGTCTAGAATCTAAGCCCCCTTCCGTTGGTGCTTTTGCAAGACACATGCAAGAATTTGAATCAATCAGAGATTTCTTTACCTCTGCTAGTATTACCACTCTAATTGATTTGCCATTTGCTCTGTTATTTATGCTCGTAATTGCATTCATTGCAGGCCCATTAGCTATAGTTCCTTTAATTGGTGTGATCATTCTGATCAGTTACAGTTTTATTGTACAAAAGCCATTAAGACGCACTATTGAAGAAGGTTCTCGCTTAGCTTCACAAAAAAACTCAAATCTTATTGAGAGCTTATCTGGTCTTGAAACATTAAAAATGTTTGGTGCTGAAAGTCAGTATCAATATCGTTGGGAAGAAGCCGTTGCCCACATGGCAAACTGGAGCTTAAAGTCTCGTCGTCTTACAGATTCACTGCAAAATACAGCGGGGTTCGTTCAACAATTTTTGAACGTAGCAATGATCGTTGTCGGTGTTTACTTAATAGGAAATGGCGACCTAACCATGGGTGGTTTAATTGCAGCTACCATGCTAAGTGGACGTGCAGTTAGCCCGATGATACAAGTAGCGATGCTATCAACTCGCTATAACCAAGCCAAATCTGCGATGGGTATTATCGACAACTTAATGCAAATGCCAACTGAGCAAGAACCGGGCAAGCGTTATATCCACCGTCCTATTATCAAAGGTAAGATCCAATTTGATAATGTGAACTTCACCTACCCGAATGCAACCTCGCCTTCGTTAAGAAATATTAACCTGACAATTAATCCAGGTGAGCGCATTGGTATTATCGGTCGTATTGGTTCAGGTAAAACGACGTTAGAGCGTATCTTGATGGGATTATACCAACCAACCTCAGGTACCGTTTTAATTGATGATACAGATATTAAGCAGTTACATCAGATCGATATACGCCGTAATTTAGGTTGTGTACCGCAAGATATTACTCTGTTTTACGGTAGCATTCGTGACAACATTGCACTTGGACGCCCTCTTGCCAGTGATAAAGATATCATTCTTGCCGCTGAACGCGCTGGCGTAACAAGCTTTACACAAAAGGACAGCGCTGGTTTAGAAAAACAAATTGGCGAAGGTGGTGCCGCTTTATCTGGTGGTCAACGTCAAGCGATTGCCATTGCACGTGCACTATTAGGTAAACCACCAGTAATGATCATGGATGAACCAACCAGTAGTATGGATAACCGTACGGAGATGTTCATCAAGCGCCAATTGCGTAACTTTAATAAAGGTGAAACTCTAATCTTAATTACGCATAAAACTGGCATGTTAGACTTAGTCGATCGTTTAATAGTCATGGAACAAGGCCAAATCATTGCCGACGGCCCTAGAGATAAAGTATTACAAGCACTTCGCTCTGGAAAGTCACAGAAATCAGCACCGACTGTTGCTAAAAAATCACCAACACTAGAGGCCAAAACAAGTGATGCTGCACCTTCTGCTTCCGAGCCAAAACCAAGCGAAGATCAGGCGCAAGCAGCAACTAGTACTGTTTCTAGACCAACATCAGCTACGGCGACCAAACAAACAACGACAACCAATAAGAAGAAATCTACCATTCAAACAAGGCCGATTTAACAAACATACAACTAATTTATTCGCATGATTTTGTCTAGACTGATATGATTTAAACAAAATCATGCGTTTAAATTTGTATATTTAACACCGTTTATCAGTTAAAGGGTATATTATTTTTTCTAAATACCCTGTAATATCGTGTAAATCTAAATTTTTGTCCGTTTTCGGCTTTATATACCCTTTCCTTAACGCTTAACTATCTAGCATGTTAAGAGGATGATGATGATAAAAACTCCAAAGATAAATAAATTAGCCATTTTCCTTGGTTGCCAATTAATCGCTCTGCCAACATACGCGCAATCTCTTGAACAAGCGATTGCCAATGCATTAACAACAAACCCAAATATTCAATCAACCTACAATGAATTTATCAGCCAAAAAGAAACCAGCCGAGCCTCAACTGGTAAATATTTACCATCGGTCGATCTTGAAGCTGGTGTCGGCTATGAAGATTATGACAACAGTGCAGGCTCTCAAGGCGAATACAACCCTCGCTACGCTCAAATCAGTATTCGTCAGTTAATCTGGGATGGCTCAAGCACTTATAACGATATAAAAAGAACAAAAGCAGAAGCTGAATCTCAACGCTATCAATTACTCGCTGATGCCCAAGATATGGCATTATCCACTGCTGAAGCTTATATTGATGTCATTCAAGCCCAAGAGGTGGTTACCCTATCTCAAGCAAACCATGATGTTCACATGCGTATCTATCGTGATATCAAAAAACGTACAGATTCAGGTTTAAGCTCAACGGCAGATCTCGTTCAGGTTGAGGGACGTGTTGCACAAGCCAATACCAACTTACTTTCAGCTCAAAGTAACCTTAACGACAAAATTACAGCATTTGTAAGAATAGTTGGCTCTTACCCTCAAGATTTAAGAAAACCTAAAGTTGATGATACTTACATCGCTAAGTCGCTAAATGATGCGCTTGAGAAGCCAAAGCCAATAACCCAACTATGTATTTGGCTTACCATGATGTGCAAGCCGCTCAATATCAATACGAACAAACCAAAGGCACTATGTTACCGACATTTACTGTCGAAGGCTCACAGAAATATGGTGATGAAATTGACGCATCTGATGGGGATACTGATGAGCTTAAAGTAATGCTTAAAATGAACTACAACCTGTACAACGGTGGTAGTGACGCAGCAGACAGTCGTTCAGCTGCCAGCCAAATCAACAAAGCGAAAAATATTCGAGATAACGCCTACCGCTTATTAGAAGAAAGCACCCGTTTATCATGGAGTGCTAAAGAACTGGCGGAATCACAAGAAAAGTTTCTTCAACAACACGTAGATTCTGCGGCAAAAACCATCATCGCTTATGAGAAGCAATACAAAATCGGTAAACGAACCTTATTGGACCTATTAAACACCGAAAATGAGTTATTTGAATCTCGTAAAGCTTATTTAAGCGCACACTATTCTGGTATTATTGCTGATTATCGCCTATTGAATTCAACAGGTCTGCTTCTGAATGAGTTACGTGTTGCCATCCCTGATGAATGGGCTCGTTCGTCTAAATAAGGAAATATTATGAAAGCATTAACTCTTTCTTTATTGGTTTTACTATTGGGTGCATGTTCAAACCTAGAATCTGATCCACCGCCAATCGCCTTTCATTCAAAAGATTTGAGCGATTCAGATAATGACGGTGTGATCAACGCGCGTGATTTATGTGCTAATACTCGTAAAAACGCCGTGATTGATAACAATGGTTGCCCTACTGTTGTCCATTCAGAAGAAGAAAATAAACTACACATTTTATTTGCTAACGATTCAACCGTGATTCCTGCCGCTTATGATAAGCACATTAAGAATATGAGTAGTTTCTTAGATAAATATCCACAAACTCATATTGTACTTAATGGTTATGCTAGCCCAGTTGGCCCGGCAGAGCACAACAAGTACCTCTCGATACATCGTGCAGCGAATGTCTATAAAGCCTTGGTTGCCGCAGGCGTCAGTCCTAAACGTATTGAAACCGTAGGTTACGGTGACAGCGATCAATTCAAGCAACATCGAGAGAAGAAACTATGACATTAAGCCGTCGTGTTACTGCCTCAGTGGTAGGGATGGATAGCAGCGTAGTAGAAAGCTGGACTATCTATGATCAACGTAAAGACTAAGAGATCTTTTCTCTCTTTCTCGCTTACCGCCTATCTTTTCTTAATCTTGTTAATCATTTCAGTGAGCTTCGGCTCTCACTGCTGTTAACAACAAATCATTACCTTCAGTCATGAGGCATTTTGGACAACGTGCTGGTTTACGAATCAAAGCATGGCTAGATCACCCATAACTTACAGAATCACTCCTCTCTCTACAATTATCCGAAGTGAATAACTTTTTAATCAATTAGTGTTTATTGATGATATAAAGTTATAGGGTGAAGATGATTATTGGGCAACACCGGTGCAGTTTCTTAATGCTGGCGGTGGAGACTGTGAAGATTTTAGTATTGCCAAATATTATACCCTGCGAGAATTAGGGGTAGATGACGAGAAATTGCGCTTAATCTACGTAAAATCACTGACATTAAACCAATTTCATATGGTCGTTGCCTATTATGAAACGCCAAGTTCAATGCCTTTAATTTTAGATAATATTGATGGCGAAATAAAACCGGCCAGTCAAAGAAGCGATCTCGTTCCTGTCTATAGTTTTAACGCCACTAACTTATGGATCACAAAGGAGGCGCAGGCTGAGTGCCGGCCGGTAATGTCTCCAATTTAAGTATGTGGCAAAATTACGTAAGCAAGTCAGCATGACACTCATCACCCTATTATAAACTTGGATCAATGATGCTATGAGTCTATATAATAAATTTCAAATTTGGTTATCGATAACCTTCTTAATATTGACGACATCGGTTTTTGGCTTACTACTCCACTCTAGCCATACTTACCTGAAGACTCAGCAAAAGATTGAGATGACGAACATGATCAGCGCATTGAATATTGCGCTAACTCCGTTCATTCATCAAAAAGATAAAGTGGGTTTAGAGTCCGTCATTAATGCCTCTTTTGATAGTGGCTTCTACGGTTCTATCACACTCAAAATAAATGATAGCAATACCCAAATTCAACGTAAGAATCTTAATCAAAATTCTGACTCACCTGAATGGTTTCAAAAAATTGCGCCTTTTGAAGAGCTAACAGAATCTCGCGTATTAATGGATGGTTGGATGCAAGCCGCAACCTTAACTGTCACCAATAATACGGCAACAGGTTATGACCAATTATGGGCGCTGACTCTACGCTTGCTCACCGCATTTATTATTAATTCATTACTTGCTGCAATCTCGATGATCATCATACTTCGAGTCATGTTCAAACCATTAAAGGACATACAAAAGCGTGCGAATGAAATTAGCTTAAATAAGTTTGGCGACCCTATTCCTCAAGTCAATACTCGTGAACTCTCTGATGTGATACAAGCGATTAATTACATGAGTAAGCATATTGAAGCTCATTACTTACAATCGGCAAATGAAGTAAAACGCCTACGTATGCGCGCTTACCAAGATCCTGTTTCTGAGTTAAGTAATCGTGAATATTTCATCACTCAACTTGAACCATGGCTAACTTCTAACACCCATGATCATTGTGGTCTGTGGTTAATGAAAGTCGATGCCATTGAAGATGCGTATGAAAACAAAGAATTTGATAAAGCCGATAGCATGGTTAAAGAACTTGCTCAGAAATTAAGTTCATTTGTTGACGGAAGAAGTACCTTTTCTCGCTTTAGTCGTTCTGAGTTTATTTTACTGGTCCCTCATTGCCATTATGAGTATTTAGAACAAGTATCAGAGACCGCACTTAATCTCGTTAATGAATGGCAACCGAACGAATTAATTGAAGATAACTCAGCCTCTATTGGGATGATGGTTTTACATCATCAAACCGACATGAGAACAGTTTTCACCCAACTTGATAGCGCCCTAACTCAAGCTCGTCAACAAAGCGGCTTAAAAGCATTTTATATAATGAAAATACTATTTTTATATAATGAAAATACTATTTTGCCTGAGTTTACAAAGGGTAAAATGGAATGGCAGAACTTTGTTAAACAAGGTATTGAAAATCAACAGGTCAAAATTCGACTTCAACCAGCGATTAATAAAGAGCAACAAATCCTGCACTACGAGGCCTTTGCCTATATTGAAGTGGATAATATTATCTACACAGCCAATCATTTTATTACTGCACTAGAAGATAGTGATGTGGCCTATCAATTCGATAATCATGTATTAACGCTTGTGAGTAAGCAATTGGCTGCTAACCCAAGCAAGTCACCGATTACCGTTAATATAAGTAAAGATAGTCTTCATAATAGCCAATTTGTAGTCTTCTTAACTCAAATGCTAAAAGCTAACCCTCAACTTAGAGACGCTGGTATTTGAGTTTCCTGAGGTTTGCTTCACTAAGCACCTTGAAGAAAAAGTTATTACTCAATTACTACTCCAGCATTCGTTCAAGTTTGGTATTGATAACTTTGGTCATACTTTCAGCTCTATCGATTACTTACATCAAGTTCACCCGACCTATGTCAAATTAGATTTTACGTATACGAGCCAATTGGATGATCCGGCAAAATATGACCTTCTCGCTTCTATGACTCGCATCGCCAAAAACTTAGGCATTGGCATGATTGCAACTCATGTAGAGAATTTAAAGCAAATTGATCAATTAGTTGAGCTTGATATTCGACGCTTCCAAGGGTTCATTACCGATAAGCTAGAATTAAACGGCCATAAAAACGCTGACAAATAACCGTAAAAAGAAAACCCCCTGATAGAAAATATCAGGGGGTTTCTGGTACTAGGTTCTAATGATTAGAGCTTTAGATATTAAGCTCGATTAATCATCAGACTCTAGTACAACATCATCAATAAACACTTCTGTTTGGAATGCCACGTCGCCATTAACATCGATATTTTCAGTGCTGCTTAAATGAGTTAGAGCATAAACTTCCAAAGTTGTGTTACTGCCTGAATTAAAGGCTAATTCCACTTTACGGAAACCATTCGTATCATCGCCGTCAGAATCGATAGCATCATTCGTGAATGTCTTTGTTCTGACTGTGTTACCCGCTAGAGAACCAACACCCATATCTTTCACGCCCAACTCAAGTAAGTTTGGTGACTCATCGCCTTTCTCATCACGGTAATAAACCGTCAAAAGATAGTCGGTATCGGGTTCAATGTTAGGAATGATTTGGCTTACACCAGGCCCCGCTTGTAATGTTGAGCTTTCATTGATTGAAGGGTAAAACAAACGTAGAGAACCAGGATCACCTGAAGCGGTAATATTCGTTGCTTCAACCGCACCCAAACCTAACTCTGGCGTAGCATGCACCAACCAAGCACCACTGCTGTTGCCATTTAAAGCGAAACGAGTAAATGCACCATGAGCGACTTTGCCCATAGCGGGTACCGGTGTAGTATTTACAGGCGCTTTATCCGAGTTAGAAGAGCATCCAGCAAGCACCCCTGCAATAGCTAAAGCTAAGTAAATTTTTCTCATATTATATTCCCTTTCACGCGATGAAATTGTTAACAAACCAGTCGTTTAAGCCAAATTATAGTTAACTAAAATACATTGGTCATAATTCCTGCCATTTTAACGAAATTTATAGGAAATATCTTCCATTATTAGGGATTTATTACACCTTAAAAATAAAGACTATGGGCTACGAACTAAAATGTATAGGTCAATATCCCTAGCGAATAACCGCACCAATATATTGCTGTTTACCTGCATTCCTTGCACCAAATCACTATTTAATGAAAAGGTATTTCATTTTATTTCAAATCATGCTTTACCATGTTAATCTAATTGGTATAACAACTTTCGCACATCACAATACTTATTATCATTCGGCTTTAGACTCCAGCCCTATTGCCATCTTTGCTTTCTTCGCTTAAGGCTATTACATGGAATTTTTAATTAACCTTTCTTTTGCTCAATGGCTTGGCTTTCTCAGCTTCGCCTTAGGTTTCTACTTTTATCAAAAGGATGACCGTAAGCTTAAAATTTTAATGGTGATATTCCAGCTGAATAACGTTTTACACTTCTACCTTTTGGGTTCAAATATTTCAGCAATCAGTACCCTTTATCTTTCTTACGAACTGCCACAGCGATTAAGACCTCAAACAAGGTTGTGGCCGCCTTTTTGTAATCATCAGTATTGCACTTGGTTTATGGATAGCGGAAGGGCCACTTGATTTACTCCTATCGCAGGCTCAGTATTAGGCACCATTGCAGTATTTCTCCTAAAAGGGATTCAAATGCGAATTGCCTTTATCATCGGTGCGGTATGCTGGCTGGCCAATAATATTATTGTCGGCTCGATCGGTGGCTCACTCTTAGAAGCGACGTTATTAACCGTAAACTTATTTACTATCATGCGTTTATATCGCAATAAAAAAGTTGGAGTCTAACGAAGCGATAGAATCTCCTCTGTTGGATGAAAAGAAATAGTCCCAAAAACAATAAAGGCGAAGTACTGTAAACCTCAGTACTTCGCCTCTTCATCGCTCACTTCAATTGAAGATCATTTACGACTTATGGTTTAACGTATCCCACAAACCGTTTATGTACATAATACCAAGCGCACGATCATATAGACCATAACCCGGTCTTGCCCACTTCTCTTCTCCCAAATATGACGTCCATGATCAGGTCGAACATAACCTTGGTAATCATATTTATGCAGCGTTTTACTACTTCGACAATATCAACCGAACCATCGCACGCGCGGTGTGAACTTTCGATGAAATCCCCATTTTCAAAACGCTTTACGTTACGAATATGCATGAAGTGTATGCGGTCATGGTAGCTTTCAATAATTGCAGGAATATCATTATCAATTGAACCTAATGAGCCGGTACATACGGTTAAACCATTATGAGGTCTATCAACGAGCTTTAAGAAGCGTCCGATATTTTCCTTATTAATGATGATGCGTGGCAAAAATAGGGAAAGCAGGATCATCTGGGTGAATCGCCATTTTGATATTACATTCTTCAGCAACCGGAATAATTTGCTCTAAGAAGTATTGGAGGTTTTTCCATAAATCTTCAGCAGTAAAACCCTCGTATTGTTTAAAGGTGTTCTTTAGGTTAGCTAAACGCTCAGGCTCCCAGCCGGCATGGTCACATCAGTGTTTTAGAAATCGTCTCAATTAGCTCAATAGGGTCAATTTCATTAATCTTACTTTTTCAAAAACAAAGCATTTGAACCATCTGGCATTTTTTATAGAGATTAGTGCGAGTCCAATCAAATACCGGCATAAAGTTATAACAAACGACTTTGACACCAAATTTAGCCAGCACTCGTAGCGTTTGCTTGTAGTTTTCAATGTATTGATCTCGAGTATCAAGACCCAGTTTAATATCTTCATGCACATTAACGCTTTCTACCACGTCAATATGAAAACCATATTCTTGCGCTTGTTTTTCGACTTCCGCCACACGCTCTGGTGACCAAAGTGCGCCTGCCGGCATGTCGTGCAATGACCAAACTACGCCTTCTACACCCGGAATTTGTTTAATTTGGTCAAGGTGATTTTATCATTTCCTTCACCATACCAACGAAATGTCATTTTCATAATACTTACCCTTGCCTGCGCTACACAGTTTGAATAAATTGTTGAACACTTTGCTTAGATCCGTGCTCAATCAGTTGATTTAAAGCATCTATTAACTGTGCTTTAAATATAGAATTACTTGCTAACTCAGCTGAAAATACCGAATCTAACGACAAAAATGCGCTGACGACATCTGATGTAGAATCACCATGCGCTCGCCATATCTCATTGAATGTCGCTTTTAGCGGATCGCGGATATCAATGTCTTCACCATTCTCATCCCTACCACTCACATACTTCATCCATGCCGCCACCGCGAGTACCAAGCCTGAAATATTGATATCATTTTCTAAACCAAACGCTATCGTCTGTAAAAAGCGTTGTGGTAGTTTTTGAGAACCATCCATCGCAATCTGCCAGGTACGATGCTGTAGCGCGATGTTTTGGTATCTTGCAATCAACTGATCTTTATAGGCTTCAAGATCAATCCCTTTTACATCCACTGAAGGGCTAATCTCTTTATCCATTAAGTAACGGATAAATGCACTAAAACTTGGATCTGACATGGTTTCCGAAACGGTTTGATAGCCTGCTAAATAACCCAAGTACGCAATAGAAGAATGAGTGCCATTGAGCCTTAGCTTCATATTTTCGAACGGAATAACGTCATCGGTCAGCATAATATTGGCGATAGAGGTTTCCCAAGCCGGTCGCTCGTTATTAAACTTATCTTCAATCACCCATTGTAAAAGGGTTCTGTGCTCACGCAGCAATCATCCTCTACCCCTAGTTGTTGGGATATTTTATTGATATCCGCTTGGGTCGTTTGAGGCACAATTCGGTCGACCATGCTGCAAGGAAAATCAATATTATCTTTAATCCATACCGCTAGCTCAGGATCAAGTTGCTGTGCAAAATCCAATACGACACGTTTTAATACATGACCATTTTCAGGTAGGTTGTCACAAGTTAATGGCGTGAATGGTGCAATACCTTTCTCTTTACGAGTTTTGATGGCAGAAACCAAAACCAATAGCGCTGTGTGGTTGGTCAATATGCTGCAAATCATGTTGAATTAACGGATGATTTGTATCTAAATGACCTGTCGCTGGCAAATGGCAATAGCCTTTTCTGTAATTGTCAGAGAAACAATTTTCACTGTTTCGCTGGTCATATAACCAAATTTTCTCAACTTGATTATTAAAAGCACCTCTTCAACGGCACCAATCACTTCAAGGTTAACCTGTTCATCTTGACCAACCGCAACTGTGTACAGGTTATCTTGGCTTGAGAACTCTTGCTCTAGCCCTGTTTCCGATTCAGGTTTACCAGCTGCTCGCCAATTATTGACGCCGACAATTTTCCAGTCGCCACCAAATTCTTTCATTGCGACATCGGTAATTAACGCCTGATGCGCGCGATGAAATGCGCCAAAACCTAAATGCACAATACCAACTTTTGCATTGAGATTATTTTGACTAGGAGTGAGCTTGCGGTGACATGCTCTAAGTTAACTAGATTCAACTTCATAATACGTTCGCCATTTCATATTGTTTTTAAATTGACTGTTAAATATTCTTCTACAGCGCTAAACCAACTTAAAACAATAAGTAATTTGATTGGATCTCTTTGGCTAAAGGTAAATAATAAGGCTCAGGCTAACCTAATGCGTCGACCTGAACCTTACCTATTTCGGTTGTATAGCTAGACCATTGAATTACTTAGTATTTTGAATATCATTAAGCATATCGACAAGATCTGGGTTTTCTTTCTTAAACTTCTCGTAAACAGGTTTTACCGCTTCTTGGAACGATGCCGTATCACTGTCTATGAATGTGATGCCTTTGGTTTTTAGATCGGCCGTTGCATGGTCAACATAGTTCTTCCAGTTGACTTCTTGCTGCTTCGCCGTTTCTTTTGCCACTTTACGGATAGTTTCTTGCTGCTCAGGTGTCAGTTCATCCCAAACGCTAGTTGAGACCACAAGCACGTCTGGCACCATGGTGTGCTTGTCATAAGAAAGGTTTTCTTCACTTCAAAATGACGAGAAGAGTAATATGATGGAATGTTGTTTTCTGCCCCATCGACTACCCCTTGCTGTAGCGCTGAATATAATTCGCCGTATGGTAGTGGAACCGGGGTTGCCCTAGAGATTTGATGATATCAATCGCCAGTGGTGAGTTTTGAACACGGATCTTCATGCCTTTCAGATCAGCAGGCGTTTTGATTGCTTTATCGGTATAGAAACTACGTGCACCCGCATCTAGGAATGCCAAGCCAACAAAACCGTCATCACGAGAAGAGGCTAAAATTTTGTCACCAATAGGCCCATTCAGTACATCGCGATACTGCTGCTCACTGCTGTATAAATAAGGGAGAATGATCTTATAATCTTTCGAAAATGACTCCAGCGGAGCAGCACTCACTTTAGTAAAGGCAACCGTGCCATTTTGCACCATTTGCAATAAGCTCGTTTCATTGCCTAACGTTCCATTGGCGTACACTTTTACCCTGATTTTCGTTTCATCTTTAACATGGTCAGCAAACCAACTTAACGATTGGTGAACTGGATGTTCAGTGGGTAGTGCATGAGCTAATTTCAATGTTTGAGCATAAACACTAGATTTCGTTTCATCTTTAACATGGTCAGCAAACCAACTTAACGATTGGTGAACTGGATGTTCAGTGGGTAGTGCATGAGCTAATTTCAATGTTTGAGCATAAACACTAGAGGTAAATGTTGCTCCAGCTAAGATTCCCGCAAGCATTAACTTATTCAGTTTCATATTATTATTCCCTTATTTGTTTCTACGTTATTGAACTTATTAAGATACATATCCCGCCAAATGAGGTAGCCACATAGTTAGTGATGGCACCATAATGATCAGTCCCAAAGTTAGAACCATAATTAAGAATAAAGGTATTAACTTAGGCACTACATCGCCGAGCTTATTACCAGAGACACTACAGCCCACAAATAGAGCCGTACCAACTGGTGGAGTACAAATGCCGATACAAAGGTTAAATACCATGATGATGCCAAATTGAATTGGGTCGACGCCAAGCTCAACGGCGATAGGTAAAATATCGGTGTGAAGATCAGAACCGCTGGAGACATATCCATGAATGTCCCCACCACTAATAAAATCAAATTCATTAGCAGCATAATAACCAGCGGGTTGGTTGAATAATTAAGAACGAAGTCTGCAATCGCACCCGGAATATCAGCATTGGCCATAGACCATGACATTGCCGAAGACGTTGCAATCATCAGTAATACGATAGAAGTCGTAATCACACTATCAAGTAAGATAGGCGCTAGATCTTTAAACTTTAATTCACGATAAGCAAAGCCTAGAATTAAGCTATAAACCACCGCAATAGCTGAGGCTTCCGTTGCAGTAAACGCCCCACCTAAAATACCGCCCATAATAATTAACACTAAAAATAAGCTTGGAATAGCATCCCAAATCACTTTCATTGTTTTTTCTTTTTGAACGATTTTCTCTTGTGGGATCTTGTATTTTTTGCCCAATAGCAGAATACCAATCATAATTCCCAAGCCCATTAAAAGACCCGGAATATAACCAGCAATAAAGAGATACTGCACTGAAGTACTGCTCACTAAAGCATATAAAATCAAGATATTAGAAGGTGGAATTAGCAACCCCGTTGGACAAGAGGCAACATTCACCGCAGTCGAGAAATCTTTCGGGTACTTATGCTTCTCTTGCAGTGGTTTCATTATCCCACCAACCGCTGCGGCAGCCGCGGCAGCAGAGCCCGATAAAGAGCCAAACATCATATTGGCAATAACATTCACATGAGACAGTGAACCTGGAAGCTTACCGCCGAGCAACATAGCGAAATTAATCAGCCTATTCGCTAAACCGCCTCGATTCATTAAATTCCCAGCCACAATAAAAAATGGCAAAGCTAATAAACCAAAACTATTTAGCCCATTGGTTAATTGTTGTGAAACTAAGATCGACGCTTTATCAATTGGGAAATCAATGAATATTGTCAGTAATGCCGCGCCACCAATCGCAAATGCAATCGGAATACCTATTAATAAAAATATTGCTAACGATCCAAATAGAACCACAATTGGCAGTAAATCGTAGACCATATCAGGCATTGAATTGATGTAGTCTTGAGTAAATATTAAATCAACCAGTGTCATGATATTTCCTCAGCGAACTATTTGATATATTGATTTGAGAATATCAATACATGCGTAGTAGCAGATAATGACACCCGAAAACGGTACCACCGTGTAGACATAACCAATTAAAAGTTGATGCCCACCGATAGATAACCCAGGAGAGACTTGATTGTGATGCAGCGTCGTCATCATGAAGTTCCAACCGCCGTACACTAGGGCAACAGAAGAAAACAACAAAACAAAGCAACTAATAACAATATTAAGAACATGCTGATTTCTAGCCTTGAGTCGAGTGACCAACAACTCTAAAGCTAAGTGACGTTTAATTGAGAAGGTATAAGCTCCACCTAAGATACCAATCCAAATAAGCAAATAACGGGAAAGTTCATCGGTAAAAACTGAAGGATCGTTTAAAATAAAACGCGTAAATACCTGCCATACAACCGAAAAAACCATCATTGCCATAAAAAATATGAGGGCATATTCTAATATTCGGTTTAATAATTTATTAAATACTTCTAGGTTCATTAGCACACTCTTCCACAGCAATAATTATTATATTTCTTAATAAGCAATCGTTTCCTTACTTAAATAAAACACCTTATTGAGTATCTTAATGTGACTATAATCACGGCATATAATTTTTTGAACCGTAGTTTTATATTTTAAATTCAAAAATGCTAGCAGACCTAAACTTTTAAGATGTTATACCAATTTTATTGCAATTTTGTGAGCTAAATTTGTGCAATATGTGCGGAAATGTTCTAAAGGAGTGCAATTGGAGAGAGGTTTGTCACGAGGAATATAACGAAAGCAGGTCAATGAATAACCACTAACCTGCTGATATTGAATGGTTAACTATATATCTAATGGTTTGGTTTCGAATAGATACTTATCATAAGGGTATCTTCTGCTGAAGAGGCATCATATAAAATTGCTTAGTACTTTCTAAATGCTGCCACATTTCAGCTTTTGCTTGCTTAGAGTTTTTAACCTGTAAGGCTTTTACAATCGCACCGTGCTCATCCGCCCAGGTATTGATATTTGATGAATCGATATGCTCGTGTAATTGATTCCATAATGGGTTTTGTTTACGGGTAAACCAAATCAGCTCAATAATTAAAGAAAGCACCGAGTTTTTGGTGATTTTACCGAGTTGAATGTGAAATTCCTCATCCCATGCCGAATCAGTATCATCAGCATTTAGATAACTTTCTTTCTGTATTTTATCTAATAAATCAATATCTTGCTTTGTAACCTGGCTAGCAGCAAAAGAAGCAATAGTACATTCAACCACCTGCCTTGCTTGTAAAAGCTCAAACGGGCCGGCTTTCTTCATCTCTTCAACAAGGTAACGGGCAAATTCTTCCTCGCTTTCACTTAATCCAGAAGATTGCTGTGAAACCGTCGAGATAACATGAATCCCCGAGCCTTTTCTCACTTCCACCAACCCTTCCAGCTCAAGCATGATCATCGCTTCACGCACAACCGTTCGACTAATGCCAAGCTCTTCAGCAATAATTCTTTCCGGTGGCATTTTCGTCCCTACCGGATATTGGCCAGATAGTATTTTTGTTTTTAATTTTTCGCCAATAACTTGATACAAACGCTTGTTTTCAAAAGACATCATTCACCTAACTATTCAATTAAACCCAAAAAAACTATCACAAGGGAAACCATATTATGCTGACCAATATCGAATATAAATAAATTTCGATTGTTTAATTTTGTGATCTGCAAACTTGTTATACCAATTTAATCTCATATTATACCAGAAATATCTATTTTATTTAGGTGGAAGGTCATGTCAAAATTTTTAACGGAAGATTTCTTACTTACAACCAATATCGCGAAAGAGCTTTATCATAATGTGGCAGCGCATCAACCGATTATCGACTACCACTGTCACCTTCCCCCAACACAAGTTTCGGAAGATTATCGCTTTAAAAACTTAACCGATATCTGGCTAAAAGGTGATCACTACAAATGGCGTGGTATGCGTACTAACGGTATTGAAGAGCGTTTTTGTACGGGGGATGCTTCGGATAAAGAGAAATTCTTTGCCTGGGCCAAGACTGTTCCCCAAACCATTGGTAACCCACTCTTCCACTGGACCCATTTAGAACTGCGCCGTCCTTTCGGGATTACCGATACTATTTTAAATGAATCTACCGCTGAAAGTGTGTGGAACCAGTGCAATGAGATGCTGGCTTCACCAGAATTCTCCGCGCGCAACATTATGAAAAAAATGAATGTACGCATGGTCGGCACTACTGACGACCCGATTGATGATTTGGTTCCTCACAAAATCGTAATGGATGATAAAGATTTTGATGTTCAGATGCGTCCTAGCTGGCGACCAGATAAAGCCTTTAATGCTAACGCAGAAGACTACTCAGAATACTTGAGCAAGCTTGGCAAGCTCACCAACATTGAGATTCAACGCTTCTACCATCTGTGCGATGCACTCACTATCCGTTTGGACTATTTTGAAGCTCATGGCTGCTGCATTTCTGATCACGCCCTTGATACTGTGGTCTTTGAAAACGCCAGCGAACAAGAACTAGACTCAATTTTATCCAAACGTTTATCAGGTGAATTATTAACTGATAAAGAAGCCGCACAACTGAAAACGGCCATTCTGATTTTCTTAGGCAAACAATACGCACAACGCGGTTGGGTTCAACAATACCATATTGGCGCATTACGAAATAACAACCAACGCATGTTCAACCTTATTGGTGCGGATGTCGGTTTTGATTCGATTCACGATGCCCTAGTTGCTGCCCCGCTATCTAAATTACTCAATGCACTCGATGTTGAAGACGCATTGCCAAAAACCATTCTGTATTGTTTGAATCCACGTGATAACGAAGTCATCGCGACCATGTGTGGCAACTTCCAAGGTGGTGGCATCGCAGGCAAAATTCAGTTTGGCTCTGGGTGGTGGTTTAACGATCAAAAAGACGGCATGTTGCGTCAAATGGAACAACTTTCGCAGCTTGGCCTACTCAGTCGTTTTGTTGGCATGCTGACCGATAGCCGCAGTTTCCTTTCTTACACCCGCCATGAATATTTCCGCCGTTTATTGTGTCGCTTAATTGGCCAATGGGTTGAAGATGGTGAGGTCCCTCAGGATATGCCACTACTGTCAAAAATGGTGGAAGATATTTGCTTCAACAATGCGAACCAATATTTCAACTTAGGTATTAAGAAGTAATTGCCTTCAACTAAGGCTATTCGTTTCTCGGATAGCCTTCCCCTATTTGCATGATGCCACCAAAAATTCTCTGGCATCGATTGGAGAGCCAGATGAAAAAATGGATTCGTATTCACCCCAAAGACAATGTCGTGATAGCGCTGGTTGATCTAAAAAAAGGCTCGACGATTAAGATCACCAACAAGCTTTTGATTACTCTTCAAGAAGACATTACTAAAGGTCATAAAATTGCGTTAGACGATATGACGACCGGTGATTTGTTATGGAAATACGGGGAATCTTTTGGTCATGCGACGGCTGATATTCCGCAAGGTAGTTGGATTCATAGCCATAACAGCAAAACTAACTTATCCGATAAATTAGCTTACCAATACCAGCCTAAAGCCTTTACATCTGACGAGACTCCGAACCTTGAGCAAACCGAAGTCAGTATTTATCGTCGCGGAAATGGCGAAGTCGGAATTCGTAATGAGCTATGGGTGATCCCCACGGTTGGCTGTGTTAACGGCATCGCCCAGACTATGGTGAACCAATTTATAGCCAGCAACCCTCAACTAGAGATTGATGGCGTCTACGTATTCCCACACCAATTTGGTTGCTCTCAATTGGGCGATGACCACATTACAACTCGTAATTTATTACAAAGCATCGCCAAACATCCTAATGCCGGTGGCGTACTTATTTTAGGTTTGGGCTGTGAAAACAACCAAGTCCCTACCTTTATGCAAGGCTTGGGAGATTACGATCCAAATAGAATTAAATGCCTGATCTCGCAATCTGTCGATGATGAAATTCTCGCAGGAAGAAGCTTATTAGAAGATCTCTATGAAACAATGCGACACGATAAACGAAAACCGGGTACGTTATCCGAAATTCATTTTGGCCTTGAGTGCGGCGGGAGTGATGGATTATCAGGGATCACCGCCAACCCACTACTCGGTAAGTTTTCAGATTATGTCATCGCCCAAGGCGGAACGACAGTACTCACCGAAGTGCCCGAAATGTTCGGTGCAGAAACCTTATTAATGCAACGCGCAACCACTCATAATGTGTTTGATAAAATCGTTAACATGATTAATAACTTTAAAGATTATTACACCAAACACGATTTACCGATTTACGAAAACCCCTCTCCCGGCAATAAGGCTGGAGGCATTACTACCTTAGAAGATAAGTCTCTAGGTTGTACTCAAAAGTCAGGCACGAGTCCGGTCGTCGATGTACTCGATTACACGCAAAAAATCACTATTCCCGGTTTAAACTTATTGAACGCACCCGGAAATGATGCCATCGCCACCAGCGCACTTGCCGCTTCAGGCTGTCACATGGTGTTATTTTCAACCGGTAGAGGAACACCTTATGGTGGGTTTGTTCCAACAATGAAGATCGCGACCAATTCAGAGCTCGCTGATAAGAAAAAACACTGGATAGATTTTAATGCTGGGAAACTAGTCTCTGAGGACATTTCGATGGATCAATTACTAAAAGAATTCATTAAAACCACCGTTGCTATCGTCAATGGTGAAAAAAGTAAAAATGAAATCAATCAAATTAGAGAAATCGCCATCTGGAAAAGTGGAGTGACATTGTAACTATATAGAGTGGAGTTATCGGTAGATTTCAAGGTAGTTGACCAGATTTTCTAATTATGCGGCTCTTTTTTGACCGCCATGTTCATTATTGTCTGCGCTTTTGGGGTTGAGTGTTACCGAACCAACGGGTGACCAGTCGCGAGTCTCCCTTGCCCAACGTTCAGGATGCTTGGCTTTCGCCTGCTGATACACAGTATGTCGCTTCGCCAGCACTGTTGTATCTAAGTTTCTGTGTCTTTCTGCTGGAGTGACGAACTTAATCGCACTGTGGTGATGCTCGTTGTTGTACCAGTTTACAAAATTCAGTATCCATTCACGTGCGTCTGCCAGCGTTTCGAAGCCATGCTCCGGATAGTTAGGCCGGTACTTGGCTGTACGGAACAATGACTCTGAATAGGCATTGTCATTACTCACGCCCGGACGATTGAAGGACGTTCGGATGCCCATTTCATCAAGCTTTGCACGCAAGGTGAGTGACCTCATGCGAGCCCCGTTGTCAGAATGTAAATAATGAGGCTTCACGAAACAGCGTTCACTGAAGGTGGCTCGCTCAATCAGCTGAGAAGCAAGCGTTCCGCATTCGCAGTCATGGACTTCCCAACCCACAATTTTGCGACTGTAGATATCAATGACCATATAAAGGTACCAGTACAGACCACGAACCTTCGCGGGCAGATAACTGATATCCCAAGTCCAGATCTCATTGGGCTTTGTCGCCACATGAGAAGCGGGCTCCGTCGTAGGCTGTGGCGGTTTCGTCCGTCCTCGATGATGCAGTTGGTCGTTATCTTTCAGCACACGATATATGCTTGACTCGCTGGCGATATATTCTCCCTGATCGGCCAGTTTTGGCACGATTTGACTGGGGGGTAAGTTGGCATAGTCGGCCTCATTGCAGACATTCAAAATATGCTGACGCTCTTTCTCTGACAGCTTGTTTTTGGGCTCTGGTCTGATAGCCAGACGACGAAGATCGGGCAACACATGACCCTGTGACGTACGCCAGCGGCGCAAGGTTCGCTGTGGAACTTGCATGAGGTCTGCAGCCTTGTACTGAGGCGCGCCATTAGCAACCGCTTCATCAAAAAGCGCCAGTAATGTCTCGCGCATATCGAGAGGAGTCAGTCCTCCTCGCTGTCGCTCCCATACAAGGCCTTGAGCTTTTTTGACAGCACCAATAGCGCCGCCGTTTCTGCCAGGGCTTTGTCTTTACGATGCAGCTCTGCTTCCAATTTTCGGATACGCTTTTTATTCGCTCTACGCTCTGTCTGCTCTGCTTTCTTAGATTGCTCTGCTTGACCCGCACCGCTGATACAAGCGAGTTTCCACGCTTTAACTTGTTCAGGGTACAAACCTTTCTGGCGACAATACTGGCTAAGCTCAGTTTCTGACAAACTGGCGGTTTCGATGACGGTGGCGAACTTGGCTTCAGCTGACCAATGTTCAGAATTTTTTTGATTACCTGGCACAGGTTTACCTTCGGAGCGGAGTTTATTACGCCAATTGTATAACGTTGCTTCGCTGATGTAATCCTCCGCAGCAACTTCTGGAATGGTTTTGTTATGCGGTGGCAGTAGCTTCTTCAAGATGGCAGCTTTTCTTTCTTCGGAATATCTCGGCATAGTGTCCTTCGTTAGCCCTCCATTGCTGGATTTTTGGGCGTTCTAAGATCTGGACAACTATCCTGACACCGGGGGTTATATTGCTGCCATTATATTGAATCGGTATTAATATAAAAAAGTGTTTCAAAAAACTTGATCTCAGTCATGTTTACTGGTTTAATTGTGACCAGTATCACATAAAACTGAGGTTACAATGAACACTATTACTGCAAATCAAAGCACTTTTAACAACTCAAAATTAAAAGATGCCGCTGCTACCGCATTGAGCCTATTCTTAATCTACGGTTCTGCTCTAGGCTTTATTGCACTAACATCACTAACTTGGGTTAAGTTTTAATTTAAAAGCTTATTTGCCAAAGCATTAAAAATTCAAAAAGGAGCCTATTGTTGGCTCCTTTTGCTATTTTTATTCCAAGTAAACCCGCTTACATTTTAACGAGAAACATCTCTAAAGTATCGGGCTAGCCATTTCTGATTCAATAATCGCAGAGTGAATAGCGTTCCGCGCACTATCCAATCGCTGAACATCCCTACCCATACCCCATACACACCAAAGCCGAGTAGCACGCCAAATACATATCCGCAGCAAATTCTGAAACCCCACATGCTGAGAATCGCCGTCCACATCGTGAACTTCACATCTTTAGCACCTTTAAATGCAGCAGGAAGAACAAAAGAAGCCGCCCAAACTGGCATCATAATGGCGTTCATATAAAACAGATTCACAACCACATCAATCACCGATTCTTCGGTGGTATAGAGCAAAGCAATGTAATGAATAAATGGTACAAGTAGCAAGGTAGAACAAACCAATAAAATGGTTGAAGTGATGAGAATCAGCACCAACTCTTGCTGTGCCATTCTTGGCCTATTTTGTCCTAGGCGTTTACCCACAATAACCGTGGCTGCCATGCCTAATGTATTACCGGGAATATTGATCATCAAAATGATAGAGAACGCGATAACATTGCCCGCCATCGCTACGGTTCCCATTCCCGCTACCATTAAAATTGTGATCATTTTACCTATGTTGAACATCAAGGATTCAACACTAGCAGGAAAACCAATTCCTAAAATATCGGCAAATACTTTGCGGCTAAACTTAGAAAAATACAGCTTAAATGGGATCACAAAACGAGAGTTTTTGGCTAAATACGCCAGAATAATAAAAGCCCCGACCCAACGCGCTAAAGACACCCCTAAACCGGCTCCAAGTAAACCTAAACCTTGCCAATCACCGACACCGTAGATCAATGGATAACTAAACGCGATATTCAGTAAATTAGTTAAGATATTGACTCGCATCGGTAAACGACTATTACCAACCGCTCTTAATACTCCGCTGCCTGCAAGAGTGATCGCAAGCGCAGGATAACTCAACGCCATTGCGGTAAGGTAAACCTCAGCAAGGTGAATAACCTCAGGCTCTGCGCCATAAGCCACGATCTCAAGTAATGACTTTCCACCGAGCAATACCACAACACAAAAAAGCACACTAATCAGCGCATTTAGAGTAATGGTTTGCCGAGCTTGATCGAGAGCTTGTTCACTATTTCTTCGCCCGTATGATTGAGCAACAATCACTGTTCCGCCCAACTCAATAGCCGCGAGAACCGAATAAATGATGTAAGTGAAACTGTCGCTTATCCCTATCGCGGCGGTTTGAGACTGACCTAAGCGACTGACGAGAATCGTGCTAATGATCCCCATCAATACCACGCATAACAGCTCAATAAATATCGGCCACGCTAGAGGGAATACATCACGAATCAATAAGACCTTGTGACGCTTACGTAGCGTTAGTGGCCAATTTTTAAACAATGAAAAAGTCAGGTTCATTTCACTATTCTATGGTTACCCCATAAATGATGTCGCGATCATATACAGTTTCAATTCGGTCACCTTGGCTCACTTCGCCATGCAAGTAACCACCGTTTGAAATGTGTGTAGGCATGTCGGCATATTGACCTTGATGCGCTGCTTCTAATGCAATAAGAGCAAAAGAAGCTGGATCATCAAAACGAGCAAAACGATGTTGCTCTGATGGTACAAAATACCCACGATGAAATTTCTGCTCTATTATATTCTTACCAATTGAATCTGCGAGTAATAATAATTTATCTTGCCCAGTAAATTCATAGAGATCGAGCAACGCGAATAATAAATATGGAGAGGCGATGGCGGTATCTATATTCACCTCTGTTAACCACATTGTATCAGGAGCAATTAAACCCAGCTCAAAGCGTGCGAACATCGTTGCGGTGAGTTCTCTGATCTCAACATCATCGCTAACAATACAGGCCCTTATTAGAGGCAATAAATACGCGGGGTCTACCGGCTGGCGTTTTAATTCCGTCCCCTTTTTGCCGTAATAACCATCTCGAGGGAAAACGTAACCCGTCATATCGTGGCCATTATTCCACATAGGAACGATGGTATTTCCCATCATATCCCAAGCAAATTTAAAGTAAGCCTTAATACCACTGGTCGCCCAAGCGAGCATTTCTTCATCACCGGTTTGCTTAGCACACTCTAAAATCGCTAACGGATTATCCACCACTACCGGCCAACTATCACGAAATAGCACATTAGCCTCTTTTGCTATCTCACCGAATTCAGATCCAAATTGACGCTTGGCTCGATCTCCAAACCACGAATAGGTCAAATTATCATCATCAGGAATCGGCTCTCTTTGTAACGGTGATGAAAATTGATAGACAGGCATACCGGTTTCTGGATTACGCGCCAGCACAAATTGCTTATAGAGATGCTTGGCCCACATTTCGGCATGTACATCCGTTTGATACTGAGAATAAAATGTTGCAGCGTAAATCAAATCAGTAGAAGCATTAACAAAGGTTAAGCCAACCGTTTCAGGTAGCTGTGGCCAGAGACTAGGGTCAACAACAGGTTTAGGTTGATGATATCTGAAAACATTATCAATCGGTTTGACGCCATATTGACCATGGCGACTTAAATCTAACTTCTGCCAATCCAAAACATGAGCCGCCCAAAAACCGTGTAAAAATTGGGTAGTCTTCTTTGCATCAACTTGATATAGAAATTCATAATAAGGGAAATGATGCTTCAATTCATGAACACGTTCTTTACTGGCTGGACCTTCAATTTCCCCAGTCTGTTGGTTAATAAAACGATGCCCTCCCCAATGAAATAGCCCACTTTCTGAATCGGTATAATTATCGAGAAACTGCTTGGCCATTTTCGTCGCGGTGTTTTTCCAATGAGCATTCTCCGTGACGACAGATAAACTAACCAAAGTGCGTAATATATTCTGTTGGCTAGCAAAATTACTCATCACTGCTTTTGTACCATCAGGATAATTCCAATAGACGGGTTTATCGGTGAGTCAAATCGTCCCAACCTTGCTGGATAAAGGTGAATATATCGCATCAGAATCGAGTTTTTATCGGGTTTTGAAAGCAGAAGGTCAACTCAACCATCGAGGTCGCCAACGTAGTCGGAAAAAATCATCGAGACCAACAAGTTACACCGCTACAGGGCCAAATCAGGTTTTCACTTGGGATATTACGTACATGCCGTCAGGGGTTCGTGGTCAGCATTATTATCTGTACATGATCGAAGATATTTATAGCCGAAAAATCGTTGGGTATGACGTCTATGACCGAGAGTGCGGAGAGTTGGCAGCTCAGTTACTGCAACGAACCTTGATGCGAGAGCAATGCTTCAATCAGTCTCTGGTTCTGCATTCCGATAATGGCGCTCCAATGAAATCATTGACGTTCAAAGCTAAGATGGAAGAACTGGGCATTATCTCGTCCTACAGTCGCCCACGAGTCAGCGATGACAATCCGTATGTGGAATCCTTATTCCGCACATTGAAATATGTGCCGAATTGGCCATCAAAAGGTTTTATTGATCTAGACGTATGTCGAGCTTGGGTAGCTGAATTCGTTGTCTGGTATAACACCGAACACAAACATAGTCGCTTAAACTTTGTCACACCATCAGAGCGCCATAGTGGAAAAGACAAGCAAATCTTGGAACGTCGAGCAAAGGTGTTGATGGAACATCGCCAGAAAAGACCAGAACGCTGGTCAGGGAAAATCAGGAACTGTGAGCCGATCGGAGAAGTTCATCTGAACCCAGAAAAAGAAGCTGCTTGATAATTAAGCAAGTAGTGACAACTACCTTGAAAAACGCCGGTACAAGTCAGCTTTATCGATACTGTTTCATCAAAATTAATGACTTGTTGCTCATCACTACGAACAAAAGATAACCAATTATCAAAACCATCATTACGCAGACTATCTCTTACCCTTACTCGGTAATAATTTGCAGAGCGATGATTGGCACGTTCGATTTCATGCTGAAAGCTTTCAAACGCCGAATACTTTCGTCTCTGACCACGGACTCGACTCAAATCTTTGTCTTTTGTTTCTAACCACCCATAAACTTCGTTGACGCTAAAAACTTCGTAATGAGAAGACAGTCGGCTTGAGGGTGAAATTTTATACTCAGTAGATTTACCGGTTAAATCAATGGGATCAGAATCATGTTCAAATAAGTTGATAGCCGGTGTGCAATACAATTGAAAATGTTCATTGGTTACTCTGACATCTGCCGGTAGAGTTTTTGAGAAAGCAATTTTTAGTGTAAAACCGTCTGTAATGGATTTCGGTAATGCTTTATCTAACTGCTTCAAGTCAAAAAAATAAAATGACTCTTGGAATGTTAAATATTCTTGTAAAATACGGTAGCCTGAATACACATTCTTTGGATATGGCAGTAAACCATCCACTTCAGAAAAACCAACCACTTGTAATGACTGTAACGTAATAGCGAAGTCGACACCTTTTACTTCCACAGTGATAGATTCAAGATAATGGTTTAACCACAAGTAAATCATTTGAGAGCTATACTGATCCGCTCCCAAGAAAAATCTTATATCGGTTAAATTAATATCGCCTAAACACATCGCACCTTCGAGCTGGAAATCAATATCAATCGTTGTCGCTTTACGAGTATGGTGAGGGATGACTTTATCAACCGTCATCGGATAAATTTTAAAATCTCGACAAGTTTTGAATTGGCATTGCGTACCCTGCACTTCCCGGCTATTAATCTCAGTATTCGCTGGGATTATCTGGCCATCGGTTAAGTTTTTTTCAGGACGAAATTTAATGATAGACATGCTTGGAATTGGCCTTAAATAGTTAGGCCAAAGCATATTAATAATGGAGTGCGTAAATTCAGGAAAATCATCTTCCACTTTTTCACGCAAACGGGCAGTGAGAAAAGCAAACCCTTCTAATAATCGCTCAACATCAGGGTCGGTATTATTACCATGTAGAAAGCGAGATAATTGAGGATATATGTCGGTAAAATTTTTACCTTGCTCTTTTAAAAACGTGAGCTCTTCCCGAAAATATTTATCATGAGCCATGGTTAAAATACTCTGTATTTTTTATTTTGATCTAACATTAAATCCAGTTTCACTTTCTTATGAATGGCGTCATGATCCAGCTCAGCCAAAATCTGAAAACGTAATGCTAAGGCATCAAAACGATCAAATGATGCATATACCGAAATATTCTTTGACCTTGGTTCGTAACTATCTAAACATTTCTTAATCGCTAACCGAATGGTCATAGACAGGTCTGCCACTTCTAAGGTTGCATCATTAAAATCAATTAGCCCTAGGCTGGGGCTACTTTGAGAGTCCCCCATCCTAGTGTTTAAAATATTTGAGATATTGTTTCGAATAGAATTAAGCACATCACTTAGCACAGGCGCTTGGATGATATTCAAAGGCTTAGCATCAGCTTCCAAACGTTCAAGGAAGCTGATACCAAACGCACTTTCTTCTGGTGCTATATAGGCCATTTTTAAGCTTGATCCAAACGACCAACTAGAGATAGCTCAAAGCTAGCGCCCATATACTTGAAGTGAGGACGTACAGACATCGAAACTTGATACCAGCCTGGATTTCCTTCTACATCTGACACTTCAATTTTTGCAGCACGTAACGGGCGACGACTACGGACATCTGCCGGTGGGTTTTCTTGATCGGCAACGTATTGCTTAATCCAGCCATTAAGTTCACGCTCTAGATCTTGTCGTTCCTTCCATGAGCCAATCTGTTCACGTTGTAACACTTTAATATAATGAGCCAATCGGTTGATGATCATCATATAAGGCAGCTGTGTCCCTAACTTATAGTTCGTTTCAGCTTCTTTCCCTTCTTTGGTATTTGGGAAAACTTTAGGTTTTTGAATCGAGTTGGCAGAGAAGAAAGTAGCATTATCACTTCCTTTTCTCATGGTTAGAGAAATGAATCCTTCTTCCGCTAATTCAAACTCTTTGCGGTCTGTCACCAACACTTCTGTTGGAATTTTGGCTTGCAAAGCCCCCATTGATTCATACACATGGACAGGAAGATCTTCAACCGCACCACCACTTTGAGGCCCAATAACATTCGGACACCAACGATATTTCGCAAAACTATCGGTTAGACGACTAGCAAAGGCAAATGCCGTGTTACCCCATAAATAGTGATCATGGGATGCAGTAACACTTTCTTTATAATTAAAAGATTTAATCGGATTTTCTGTTGGATCGTAAGGCACACGTAATAAGAATCTTGGCGCTGTCAGACCAATATAACGGGCGTCTTCTGAATCTCGTAATGATCGCCATTTAGTATATTTAGGACTTTCAAAAATAGATTTTAAATCTTTCAGATTAGGCAACTCTTCAAATGAATCAATACCGAAAAACTCGGGACCCACACTTGAAATGAATGGCGCATGAGACATCGCACCAATAGAAGCCATATATTGCAATAGACGCATATCTGGTGTTGATGGCGTAAATGCAAAATTACCAATAATCGTCCCTGTTGGTTCACCACCAAATTGACCATAACCTGATGAGTAGACGTGCTTATACAAACCTGATTGCGTTGTTTCAGGCGAAAACTCAAAATCTTCTAATAATTCTTCTTTGGTGGCGTGTAATAGATCGATTTTGTTGTTTTCTCTGAAATCAGTACGATCAACTAAAAGTTTTAGACCTTTCCATGATGATTCCATTTGCTGAAATGCATTATCATGAAGAATTTCATCCATCTGAGCACTGATTTTACGATCTAATTCAACCAACATCTGGTCAACGAGAGATTTATTTACCGGTTCTTCAGTACGATCAGCATTGACCAGATTTTCAATGAATGCAGCAATGCCCTTCTTAGCGATATCATAACCTTCTTCATTTGGGGCAATACGAGTTTGAGCCATTACTTCATCAAGTAAACTACTGCGCTCTAACGTTGCATTATCAAGAGCTTTCTCAAGTGTAGACATAATTTATTCCTAACTAAGTTGCTTAAGTAATGTATTAACTTTCTTTATTAGAACTATCAACGAGCTCTAATTCTGAAAGTAAGCGATTTCGATCTTCTTCAGATCCAAGCAACTCTTGCATACGTTCACGGAATGCAGGAATGTTTCCTAAAGGCCCTTTTAATGCGACGAGCGCTTCACGTAATTCAATCAATTTTTTTACTTCAGGCACCTGAGCTGCAACTGAATCAGGAGAGAAATCCTCAAGTGATTTAAAGTTAAGACTCCTGATTTCAGATAATAACTGCGACATTCATGGAATGGTGTAGAAGAGGAAACCAACTGCTGAAAGTGGTACGCTCTTCTCGCCAAAGAAACAAGCGGACTACCATGAATTATCAGCAGTTGACCGAGGGAAGACGATACCAGATTTCTGCCCTTTTAGAACAGGGAATTTCAATTTCTGAAATTGCCAAAACCGTAAAATGTCACCGCTCAACTCTCTATAGAGAGTTGAGACGATGCGGTACAAAAGAACAATATTCACCAGATACAGCCCAGCAACTATCTAGGGCAAAGCGATTAAACGCATCTAAGTATCGAGTACCGCAACAACGTGTCGAATTTATTGAGTTTTTAATAACGCAAGACTGGAGTCCAGAGCAAATATCTCACGTTCTTACTCGTATTGGAGAAAAAGTCAGTCATGAATGGATTTACCGTTTTATTGCCTGCAATAAACGGCAAGGCGGTAAACTGTTTCGTCATTTACGCCAAGGTCATAAACGCTATAGAAGAGGCAAGAAAGATAAAGCTCCCGCAATAAAAAATGCCATTTCAATAGATGAAAGACCCAAAGATGTCGATAATCGTACACGTTTTGGTGATTGGGAAATTGATACAGTTCTTGGTAAACATGGTACGGGCGCTATTGTCACAATCTTAGAGCGAGCCACACGGTTTTATTTAGTAAAAAAAGTGCCTTCAAAATCAGCAGAAGATGTGACCAGAGCGACGATAGACTTATTACGGCCATACAAACGATTTGTTCATACTATAACGGCCGATAATGGCAGAGAATTTGCGGGTCATATGGAAGTAGCACAAGCCTTAGAAACCGATGTGTATTTTGCTCACCCTTATAGTTCTTGGGAGCGCGGTGCTAATGAAAATGCTAATGGCCTGTTGAGACAATATATCAAGAAAGGAACAGATTTACGGTCGGTGAGTGATGATGAAGTTGAGCGAGCCCAACTTCGGATAAATTATCGTCCAAAGAAGTGTTTAGGGTTCAAGCAACCAGCCGTCATTTTTAGCAAAATGATGTTGGCTGCTTGAAATTACAAATGTCGCAGTTCGGAGTTGAATTTGGGCTTATGGATAAATCACTTCCTTTTTCATCAGATAATTTATTTGCTACAGAAGTATTGATATTAAGATTGCTTTCTCTCATTACCGATTGAAAATTATCTTTATCAATTGAAGTCGCTTTTCTTTCTTCGATGGAAGTTTCTTCGGTGTGACCTTTAAAATCCCCGACCACTAAAGTTTTAAACGGTAGTTCTACTTCAGATTGTGCATCTCCAGTAGCCGGTATGTATTTAATATTAATACGCTCTTTAGGAGCGACGCTTCCTTCCTTTGACATAATAGCCTCTATTTATATTTAAATATCTAAAATTAAAACCATTGAATATTAGAACTGAATGGAACACTTAATAACGGCCCCGAAAAACAGCCATCATTATGTATTATTTTAGTCAGTATAAATAAAAAACATAAAACTTTGAGAACCAAATCAAAAATCGAATTGTTCTTTATGAAAACTTTATATTTTTTGATAAACACCAAGAATAAGCTATTAAAAACAAAGAAAAAACCTACAAAATGAATGGAAATTTAATGTTTGGAAATAAAATAAATACGGACGCAATAAACCTATATTTATATATTCATTAAATTCACAAACATTAATCTAACAGAAAAGATAAGCCAGAAAATTCCTACTAAAGAAAGACGGTAATTTAAGAATATAATATGATGAGTAATTTATTTTTATTAAACTATTACTTAAAAATAGATGGAGATAAGCGAAAAGTGAAATTAACCATGGAATAAATTTGTGGAAGTTAGAGCGTTGGGAGGACATTGAATAGAGAGGCTAATTAAAACGACCCAATCTCATTCAACACCCAGTTCGTCCCTCTAAAGTGAGAGTGATGAGGTTTAGAGTTAAAGAATATCCCATACACTTAAGTAGAAATGATTAAAATATAGATACAAAAAAAGAGAGCCTAAGCTCTCTTTTTCTTAATCTTAAAACTGATTCTAATTAAAGAGCAGCTTTTGCTTTTTCAACTAGTACTGCGAAAGCAGCTTTGTCGAATACAGCGATATCAGCAAGGATCTTACGATCGATCTCGATAGATGCTTTCTTAAGACCGTTGATGAAACGGCTGTAAGATAGACCATTTTGACGAGATGCAGCGTTAATACGAGCGATCCATAGTTGACGGAACGTACGCTTTTTATTGCGACGGTCACGGTATGCGTATTGACCAGCTTTTGTAACTGCTTGGAAAGCTACGCGGTAAACACGTGAACGTGCTCCGTAGTAACCTTTAGCTTGCTTTAGAACTTTCTTATGACGTGCACGAGCTTGTACACCACGTTTTACGCGAGGCATTATGCTTCTCCTAAACTATTAAATAAACTAAAAAAATTAAGCGTATGGAAGCATACGAACAACACCAGCCACTTCACATTTAGGAAGGATTGAGTTTGGACGAAGCTGACGCTTGTTTTTAGTAGTACGTTTAGTCAGGATGTGACGTTTAGTTGCGTGCTTGAATTTAAAGCCGCCACCAGTTTTTTTGAAACGCTTCGCAGCGCCTCGGTTTGTTTTCATCTTAGGCATGATGAATAACTCCGCATTGTATGTATTAATCGTTCTACGTGCTAAATAAATAGCTTTAAAAACGCAGTGTTAATAAACATATCGGTTAATAATATGTAATTAGGGCGAATAAAACCCCGTCAATCACTGCATGACAGCGAATGACGAGGCAGTATTACTTGTAAGGCCGTTAATTACTTCTTTTTAGGGGCTAGCATCATGATCATTTGACGACCTTCTATACGCGTTGGGAAAGATTCAACCACTGCTAACTCTTCAGTGTCGGCTTTCAAACGGTTTAGAACGTCAACGCCAATTTCTTGATGCGCCATTTCACGACCACGGAAGCGAATAGTTACTTTCACTTTGTTGCCGTCTTCAAGGAAACCAGTCAGGTTGCGTAGTTTTACCTGATAGTCTCCAATATCAGTCCCAGGACGGAATTTAATTTCCTTAATCTGGATCTGTTTTTGCTTCTTCTTCTGCTCTTTAGCAGCTTTGCTCTTCTCAAAGAGGAATTTACCATAGTCCATGACACGACAGACTGGTGGTTCAGCGTTTGGACTGATTTCTACCAGATCCATACCAGCTTCAACAGCTGCTTCTAGGGCATCTTCAATTGAAACGACACCAACAGCTTCGCCGTCTGCACCTGTTAAGCGTACTTCTTTAACGCCGCGAATTTCATCGTTTAAACGATGCTGGTTTTGCTTGGCCGGTTGTTGGCCTTTTCTTCCGCCTTTAATAGGTTATTCCTCCAGATTGAGCTTACGGCTTGAAACATCGGCTTGAAGATAAGAAATAAAATCTTCAACTTTGAATTTACCGAGGTCCTTGCCTTTACGTGTACGTACTGCTATTTCGCCAGCTTCCATTTCTTGGTCACCACAAACGAGCATATAAGGCACACGCTTTAAAGTATGTTCGCGGATTTTAAAGCCAATCTTCTCATTTCTCAAGTCCGCTTTTACTTTAAAGCCAGATTTTTGCAATTTTTGTGCAACTTGTTGCACATAATCCGCTTGTTTATCGGTGATTCCGGTAATAACCGCTTGCTCCGGTGCCAACCAAGTTGGGAAGAAGCCAGCATATTCTTCAATCAAAATACCAATAAAGCGCTCGAGTGAACCTAAAATTGCACGGTGAATCATAACGGGAACTAAACGTTCGTTGCTTTCACCAACATAAGTTGCACCTAAACGGCCTGGTAAATTGAAATCAAGCTGAACCGTACCACATTGCCATGCTCGGTCTAAGCAATCGTATAGTGTAAATTCGATCTTAGGGCCATAGAATGCGCCTTCACCTTCTTGAATCTCATATGGAATATCCATCGATTCTAATGCTAGTTTCAAATCGCTTTCTGATTTATCCCAAATTTCATCTGACCCTACACGTTGTTCTGGACGAGTCGATAATTTGACAACGATATTTTCAAAACCAAAAGTATTGTAAACATCGTAAACCATCTTGATGCATTGCTTCACTTCATCTTGAATTTGATCTTCTGTACAGAAAATATGGGCATCATCTTGAGTAAAGCCACGAACACGCATAATACCGTGCAGAGCGCCCGAAGGTTCGTTACGGTGACATGAACCAAATTCAGCCATGCGTAATGGAAGATCACGGTAAGACTTCAAACCTTGGTTAAAGATTTGCACATGACCTGGGCAGTTCATTGGTTTAATCGCGTATTCACGGTTTTCAGAAGACGTCGTGAACATCGCATCCGCATATTTATCCCAGTGACCAGAGCGTTCCCACAGTACACGGTCCATCATTAGTGGGCCTTTTACTTCTTGGTAGTCGTATTCTGTCAGTTTTTCACGTACAAACACTTCTAGTTCACGGAAAATAGACCAACCATTGTGATGCCAGAACACCATACCTGGTGCTTCTTGCTGCATATGGAACAAATCTAGGTGTTTACCGATTTTACGGTGATCACGCTTTGCCGCTTCTTCTAAACGAACAAGGTGCTCTTTAAGCTGCTTTTTATCCGCAAAGGCTGTGCCGTAGATACGTTGCAGCATTTTGTTATCGCTATTACCACGCCAATATGCGCCAGCAACATTTAATAATGTGAAATGTTGGCAGAAACTCATATTAGGAACATGTGGACCACGACACATATCAATGTATTCTTCATGATGATAGAGGCCTGGACGATCGTCACGTGCGACATTCTCATCTAAGATTTCAATTTTGTAACTTTCGCCACGTGCTTCAAAAGCATCACGTGCTTCTTGCCAGCTTACTTTCTTCTTAACGACTTGATATTTCGTTTTAGCAAGTTCTTTCATACGCTTTTCAATTGCGTCTAAATCTTCTTGCGTTAAAGAATGCTCAAGATCGATGTCGTAATAGAAACCTTTATCGATCGTTGGACCAATCGCCATTTTTGCTTCAGGGAAAAGTTGCTTAATCGCATGACCTAGCAAGTGAGCACAAGAGTGGCGAATGATTTCTAAACCATCTTCATCTTTAGCAGTGATGATTTCTAAGCTCGCATCATTTTCAATCAGATCACACGCATCAACACGATTACCATCTACACGGCCAGCGATGGTTGCTTTTGCAAGACCAGGGCCGATAGATAGCGCAACATCCATAGTTGAAACAGCGTTGTCGAATTGGCGAGTACTGCCATCAGGAAGAGTAATTACAGGCATGATATATCCTATTTTCAGTGGTGCCACATACCAAGTAGCACATGATAAATTTAAACCTACTTTGAATTCAGAAGGTTACGAATCTTATATATCTTGATTTTCAGTTTTTGGTACTTAATTGGGTACTTGTTAATTTGAACAGAAAAGCAAGACAGGTCATTTTAAAGAAATCTTATGAAATTGAAAGATTTCAAAACAAAATAATAATCTTTATTCCATCGATAACGAGAAGAAAAATTTGACCTAAAATCCTCCTGCTTCCGTCAAATGATGCCTTTCTCTTTGTTTTATAATACTTTCATAACAATCACTATTGGTACTACCACTAAGATCACAATCAACTAAAAATCAAACACTTAATTTAACTGTAAACATAACTGGAGAAGCCTCAATTCCTTAGCTAAAGTAATAATAAAAGGTAAGTCAGTAAATCATTTGCCGTAGGCGCTAAAAATGAGAACAAATTAAACGGCGAGGAATTGCATAATGGTCAGCGCAAAAGATTTTGCCACATGGCTTAAAGATAAATTTATCAACGAAACTCAAGGAGTGACGCTGACAAGACGTGATATAAACCAACTGACCGGGCGTCAAAGCTTTGGCCTTGGATTTGTGCATGATACTCACTATGAACTAATGCAATACGGCATTGCCTTTGTCACTGACACCGCTCGAGAAAACTTTTTTTTAATTCCCGTGAATGATTGTAAACATTGGCGTTCCGCACTTGAAAGCCAGTTTGAAAAAGAACTTTATTGCAACATTTATCCTATCGAACGCTCATCAGGTTAAGTTTTTAAATACCAAATTCTGTACGTTAAGGTACAAATTTCAGTTTTTTTTCACTGGACTGACCAATTATGAACGATTGTCATATATAATCTCGGCTGTTTTTTTTATTAGTAGCGAATTATGTTTCTAACATCTTATTTCTCAACTCAAGATAACGCTTTCCAATTTACTCGTCAGCAAGCGAGTCATTTCGCCAAAAAAGTAGCGGGTGACTTTAACCCTATTCATGATGAAGACAGTAAACGTTTCTGTGTTCCGGGCGATCTTTTATTTGCCGTGCTGTTGCAACAAGAAGGCATCAGTCAAAAAATGAGCTTTCGCTTTTCAGGCATGGTTTCTGATGGTGTTGCTTTACATATCGAAGAGAAAGGGCCTCAAGACAGTGCTTTAGTTGATGAAAATGGTAAAGAATACCTACTCATGCATCACGAAGGTCAAAAAAGCCAAGATCAAAATTTCATTGAACATGTTGTCACAAACTATGTTCAATTTTCTGGCATGAATTTCCCACACATCATGGTTCCTTTAATGGAAGAGCAACAAATGATGATTAATACTCAACGCCCTCTCGTGATCTACGAAAGCATGGATGTTGAGTTCTGCCGTTTAGATCTTTCACACCCAGAAGTCGATTTTACTGGTGCAACATTCGATGTAACAGGCAAACGTGGCGTAGTCACTTTAAACTTTGATTTTAAAGAGAATGGCGAAGTCGTAGGCAAAGGCGTGAAAAAGATGGTTGCAAGTGGTTTAAGACCTTATCAACAAGAAGATATTGATGAGTTTGTTGCTCGCTTTAACGCGTGTAAAGCTGCTTTTACCGCTGAACATAATGGCTAATCAGTTCAGCTATTAGCGACAAATAAACATAAAAAAAGTGAAGCTATATTTTAGCTTCACTTTTTTATGTCTACCATAGAGACAAAAGAAGTTAGCATTTTAGTGGTTTCACTAAGCTATCTAAACCTTCTACTTTCAGTGCTAAACATAGCCTCAATAAATCCCCTAGTTCACCTTTTGGAAATTCAGCTTTATTTTGAAACCACAACAAATACTCTTCAGGTAAATCAATTAACATTCGCCCTGCATACTTACCAAATGGCATCGGCATGCGAGCTAGCTTTATCAGGTTCTCTTTTTCTAACACTGTGTATTCCATCAACGGTTATATGAATACCTAAAAAAACGCCTGCGCTTAAAGGCAGGCGTTTTATCTATTCATTCAAAACAAATTAATGCACTGGACGTGCTTCATCATCGTTAAACTTACCGAAATGCTCTTCAAGAACTTCTGGTGTTAACTTACCTTCAGCTTCTAGTTGCTTAAGCTTTGCAACAATTGCTTTTTGTTCTTCAATGCTTGGTAATGGCGTTTCTGGAGCGTCTGTCATTTCTGCCGACATTTGCTCTAGCTCTTTTTCGATATCATTACTCATGATCTAATTCCCAACGTTACAATTTATAAAATCAATTGTATTAATTCTAACGGCTTTGGCTCACAACTACCAGAAAAGCGCTTTGAAATCGCCCTTCCCAATCCTATATATGTCTTACTTTTCATTTTAGCTCTGATATTATGAATAAAAATCAATCATCTAAATACGCTAACCGATTTTAGATCTCAGAAGTAAGAACTTTTTAGTATTCGGATGGTCATAAAATTCAAGTTACAAAATGTCACATTTCATGTTGTGGGCATTTTAAATATATAAACAACTTTCTCATACATATCAGGAGATATTTTGACCATGCATTCGGACACTTTTGCCCAGCTCCAGCAATATTTGAATTCTCAAGTGATTGGCCAAAATGAATTAGTTAAACAATTATTAGTTGCACTACTTGCTGATGGGCACATATTAGTGGAAGGTCCTCCAGGGCTTGCCAAAACCCGTGCAGTTAAAGTCTTAGCAGATTGTATTGAAGGTGATTTTCATCGCGTGCAATTTACCCCAGATCTCCTTCCAGCCGATTTAACAGGTACGGATATCTTTCGCCCTGAAACGGGAGAGTTTACGTTCCAAGCCGGCCCTATATTTAATTCGCTTATTTTAGCTGATGAAATCAACCGTGCGCCTGCTAAAGTTCAAGCAGCAATGCTAGAAGCGATGGCAGAAAAGCAAATTACAGTTGGACGTGAATCTTATAAATTACCTGACCTATTCCTAGTGATGGCAACTCAAAACCCGATTGAACAAGAAGGTACCTACCCTCTTCCTGAAGCACAATTAGACCGATTCTTACTGCACCTCGAAGTCAATTATCCAAGTGCTGAAAGTGAATTAGACATCTTGCGTCTTAACCGTGGAGAAGCTCAAGGTCACCTTGCCAATCAACCTGTGAAGTTATCTCAACAAACCATTTTCGATGCTCGACAGGCTGCTTTATCTATTCACATGGCCGAAAATGTTGAGCAATATATTATTCGTCTCATTATGGCAACGCGTCAGCCATCACAATACAACCCACTGCTAGCCGAATGGTTACAAATGGGAGTCAGCCCACGTGCGACTATTGCACTTGATCGCTGTGCTCGTGCGCATGCTTGGCTTGCAGGTCGTGATTTTGTCAGCCCTGAAGATGTACAAGCTATGGCCTTCCCTGTATTGCGTCACCGCTTATTACTTAGCTATCAAGCACAAGCTGAAGGCGTGACCACTAACCGCGTCATCGCAGAATTATTAGCACAGGTTGGCAGTGCATGATGGAGCAAAAGTTACCCCCTTTTGCAACGGGCGTAGAATTAAGCTTAAAAGAACTGCTGTATTACAAAAGCCATACGGTACATTGGCAGCCGCCAAGCAAAAGTTTATGGTCACAACTGAATGGTAGTCATACGAGTAGCCAGAAAGGTCGTGGTATGAATTTTTCCGAGGTTCGCCAATATCAAGCCGGTGATGATATTCGCTCAATCGATTGGCGCGTCACGGCACGTACCGGAAAAGCGCATACCAAGCTGTTTACCGAAGAGCGTGAACAGCCAGTGATCTTATATCTAGATCTCAGCTCAAGCATGCGTTTTGGCTCTCAATTGCTGTTTAAAACCGTTCAATGTGCGCATTTAGCTAGTCTATTAAGCTGGCTCGCGGTAGAACAAAAAGATCGCATTGGTGCTGTGATTGATATGGGAGACCGCCTAATTGAGCTAAAACCCACCGCTCGCCAACAAGGTGCATTGCATATTAGTCACCAATTGGTTCAGCTCAATAATGAAGCGCTCGAGCAATTGCAAGCACAACAACAATCAAACGCTAAGCCAGCTGAAACGTTACCATTTCAGCAAGTCCTTCAAACCTTGCATCGTATGTGCCCGAAAGGCAGTGATATTGTTTTCATCAGCGATTTCAAACGATTAGACTTAGATGGAAAACCATTACTCAACCAGCTTAAACAACATAACCGATTACAGTTTATCCATATATTCGATCCTCTAGAAATGGGCAGCACTGATTTCCGTGGTAGTGAATATGTTAGCAATGGTGAACAAACTCGCTGGTTGAACTTCGGGCAAAAAAATACCCGTACGCAACTAAAAAACCGCTATATTGAACATCTCAATCAAATAGAAAAAATCTGTAAAAGCCTCGCTATCCCGCTACGCTCTTTATCATGTGCAGAGCCTTTATTATCTCAACTAGGTGCGCCTTCATCTTCAGCACCAATTTCAGGAAATATGAATGAATAACGATCCATTATCTGCGGTATCACACGCTCAACCTGCTTTATCTGAGGCTGGCTCTCAAGCACTTCCTTTAGCCCCATTGCATCTACCTGCAGAACCCGGCTTATGGCCTATCGCTTGGGGATGGTGGGCTTGCGCGGCCATCATCATCTTGTCGGTCATCATTGCGCTCATTGCAGCCTCTCGTTATAAAAAACGCCGTTTAGCCAAAAAGGCTGCGCTGCGATTGCTGGCTCAAAACAGCACCAAACAACAAGGGCAGAAAAAAGTTGCCACGGCCAATGACTTACTTCGTCAAGTTTGCTTGTCTTACTACCCAAGACCGATGCTCGCCAGTTTACACGGTGAACGTTGGTATCGTTTTTTAGATGAACAACACCCATCGAAAAAAGCCAACTTTCAAACCAACCAACAACAATGGCAAGTCGCTTTATATCAAAAACAGCCTGTCACTGAAGAGCTGGCGGATCAATTATACAAACAAGTTGAAGACTGGATTGAACAAGCGTTACCGCCAAGCAAAAAGAGCATTAAAGCGGTTCAACAAGCCCTCAAACAATCATCGAATGATCTCTCAGACGGTGTTGTGTCTGCTGCTCGTCCTGCATCCAAATCGCCGAAATCATTAATTGAAAAAGAACGAGTTCTCACTGAACTTCAATCGAAGAATCAACATTCAACAGCAGAAGGTTCTAAAGACGATGTTTGAGTTTCATTGGGTGTGGGTGTTTTTAGCCTTACCACTGCCTTTGATTGTGTATTTTTTTGCTCCAGCTCATCAACCAAGGGCCGCCATTGTTTTACCTACCCTACCAACAGAGGGTAATGTCCAACAAAAACAACACATTGTCCTTAAAGCATTAGCGGTGGCAATTTGGCTATTATTGGTCACCGCCGCAGCAAGACCAATATGGTACGGCAAACCTGTCGAGTTTCAGCCCAAACATCGCGATATGATGCTGGTTGTCGACTTATCAGGCTCTATGGCGCAAGAAGATATGAATTCTCCTTCCGGCTATATCGACCGTTTAAGCGCGGTAAAACAAGTATTAACCGACTTTATTGCTAAGCGAAAAGGTGACCGATTAGGGCTCGTTTTATTTGCTGATCACGCTTATCTACAAACGCCACTCACGCTCGATCGCACCACCGTATTGCAGCAATTAAACCGTGCCCAACTAAATATGATCGGTACTCAAACCGCGATTGGTGAAGGCCTAGGCATTGCCACCAAAACCTTTATTAAAAGTGAAGCAGAACAACGTGTGATCGTTCTATTAAGTGACGGTAGTAACACGGCGGGTGTTATAGATCCCATTGAAGCGGCCAATATTGCGAAAGAAAACCACGCCATTATTTATACGGTTGGTATTGGTGCTGGTGAATTACAAGTAGATAGCTTCTTTGGTAGTCGTACGGTGAATACCGCTCAAGATCTGGATGAAAAAACGCTCACTCAAATTGCACAAATGACGGGCGGTAAATATTTCCGCGCTCGTGATCAGAAAGAGCTAAACGAAATTTACGATACCATCAATCAGTTGCAACCGGTCAGCAATGCGACTCAAACCTGGCGTCCACAAACCGAATGGTTCACTTATCCACTCGCTTTAGCATTAATTTTGTCATTCATCCTTGCCGTATTAAGGAGACGACATGTCTGATTTTCAACTTCTTCACCCTGCTTGGTTATATGCAATTATTCCGGCCATATTCCTCAGTGTATGGCTATATCGCAAACCCAAAACCACCAGCCTAATTGCTAATCATTTAAGCCAGCAATTAGGGCTTGATCAAACAAGAACGCATAGCTCAGTCGTTGGTCTACTGTTATCCGCTTGGCTGATTGCGATTATTGCACTGGCTGGACCAAGCTTTGAGAAACAGCAAGTTCCGAGCTTTGGCGTAAATAATGCCCGAGTGATTGTGATGGACATGACTTTATCCATGTACGCGACCGATCTTGCGCCGAATCGCTTAACTCAAGCTCGTTACAAAGTGATGGATTTATTGCCAACGCTAAAAGAAGGCACCACCGGACTGGTCGCCTACTCTGCCGATGGTTATATGATCAGCCCATTAACCAATGACACCAACACTCTCGCAAGTTTAATTCCAAACCTATCTCCCGATATTATGCCAACCCATGGCAGTAATGCGGGCGCGGGCGTTAAAAAAGCCATCGATATGTTGACTCAAGCAGGCCATCAACAAGGTGACATTATTTTAGTTGCCGATGGGCTAAGCTCTGCCGAATCAAACGACATCGCGACCCAGTTAAAAGGCACCAATTGGCACTTATCCGTCATGTCAGTCGGTACGGCGCAAGGTGCACCCATTCGCCTACCAAGTGGTGATATGTTCACCCACAATGGCACAACCGTGGTGGCTAAAGCGGATCTCAACGCTCTACAATCATTAGCACAAACTGGACACGGCGTTTATACCGCGCTTCGCACCGATGATGTCGACATTCAAACTCTCGCCCAATCCCTCAATCATGTGGAATTAAAAAACCATCAAGAAAACAAAGGATCGCCAGAATTGGAAGTACATATTAATCATGGTTTTTGGCTATTGCCTATCTTGCTTATTCTTGCCCTTGGCGCGTTTCGCCGTGGCGGCATTTTCAGCCTAGCACTTTTAGTCAGCCTGCCCTTGCTGCAACCTCAGCATGCTTTCGCGGCGCAAGAGACTCAGCCTCAAACCCCTCCAAGATCAGGTTTTGACATTACATCGGCATTTAAAACGCCTGATCAACAAGGTTATCAATCTTATCAAGCGAAAGATTATGCCAAAGCCGCCACGCAATTTGAAAACCGAGCATGGCAAGGGGCGGCTCAATATCAGGCCGGTAATTACCAAGCCGCGATTCAGTCTTTACAAGGCCTAAACGATGAAGATTCACGCTACAACTTAGCCAATGCTCAAGCCCAAGCCGGCCAGTTAGAGCAAGCGAAACAAGGCTATGAAAATATCTTAAAAACCAACCCAAATCATGCTGATGCGAAAAAGAATCTCGACATAGTGAACAAAGCTTTGCAGCAGAAAAAGCAACAACAAAACCAAGACGAGAAAAATAAGCAGCAAAAGGATCAAGATAAGAACAAGCACAATCAAAAGAACGACAAAGACTCTCAAAAACAGCAGTCTAAAGATCAACAATCACAAGACAAGCAATCGCAAGATAAACAAAACGAGCAATCGAAGGGCGATAACTCTCAAGATAAGTCGTCGCAAAACGATCAGTCAAAAAGTGATCAGTCGCAAGACTCACAATCACAAAACAACCAGAACCAATCCGCTCAAAACCAGAATAAAGATTCTCAACAAAATCAGAATCAATCTGAGCAAAGTGAGCAAGGCCGACATAACAAAGAGCAGCAAAATAGCTCACAACAAAACAGCCAAGAAAAATCTCAACAGCAGCAACAAGCTCAAGCGAAACAGCAAGCTGAGCAATCAAAACAAAAAGAAGAGCAACAAAAACAGCAAGCGATGGCGGCAAGCAAACAAGATAAAAACAACCCAGCGGGTAACACGGTCGCCGTTGATCCAACACTCAACAAACTAGAGCAGATCCCTGATGATGCAAAGCGTCTACTACAGGCTCAAATGGCGCTTGAAGCTCAACAAAATCCGCAACCAGAATCTAACGGTCAGCAATGGTAATTCGACGAATGGAAAACACAATGTATTCAATCTTTTCTCAACTATTGTCTCAGCTAAGTACCTCAAAACTAAAGCGTGCTTACCATAAACAGTTGCTACTATTGAGCGCAGTTTTAATGTCACTGACGATAAGTCATAGTGCATTTGCCAATGATATACAGGCGACGGCTTCCGTCTCACAAACCCGCTTAAGCACCAATGAAGTGTTTAATCTACAAGTGGCGTATATGGGAGCGGCTCATCGAGAAGATTTCGATCCAAGTGCACTAGATAAAGATTTCACTCAAGGCTCGGTGCAGTTTGGCTCATCGCGTTACAGCATTAATGGCAAAGTCACCTTAAGAAGTGAATGGAACATCAGCCTAGCGACCAATAAGTCGGGCGAAGTGATCATTCCAAGCTTTGACATTAATGGGGTCAAAACCGACCCTATCACCTTGCATGTCAGCAACGATCCAAGCACACCAAAGCAAAGTGACTTAATTAGTTTTGACGACAGCATTTCAAAAACCACTTTATACCCAAAAGAGATGGCAACGTTCACTTCTCGCTTATTAGTGAAGACCGACCCACGTGGTTTACAAAACACCAAACTCACGCCACCTTCTGGTGATGGCTTAAGCATCGACCCAATAGGCCAGCCTAACCAATATCAAAAGATCATTAATGGCATTGAAACGACGGTGGTAGAGCAAGATTACCGAGTAACCGCCGAACAATCCGGAACACATAAGTTGATCCCCACTCGTCTACAAGCCTCGGTGATTAGTATCAGCCGCACAACCGGTACCCGACGCATTGTACCGGTCGATGTGCAATCAGACCCGATCACCTTAACCGTGAAAGAAAAGCCCACTTCGTATCAAGGCGCATGGCTACCAACCCAATCGCTCACATTGCAACAAGCTTGGCAAGACAGTGAAGGTAACATGCTCGATTCATCAACCGCGATAGAGGCCACGGTTGGTCAACCCATTACCCGCATTCTCGCCCTAGTCGTACAAGACATGAGCGCAGAAAGCTTGCCTGATATTAAAATTGACTACCCAAAATCCGTACGTGTTTACAGCGAAAAGCCGAAATTTGGTCAGGATAAATCTGGCAATACCGTCATGACATTGAAACAAGTGATCATGCCGAAAAAATCTGGCGACATTACCTTGCCATCGGTGAGCGTGCCTTGGTGGAACTCAAAAACCAACCAAGCAGAAACCGCCAAAGTAAATGGGGTGACTTTAAAAGCGAAAGTCGATGAGAATGCACCGCAACCATCACAAACGCCAAACGTACAGCCAGAAAATACCACTAACACAGCCAAAAGTGATAAAACAGCTGAGCCTCAAGTCGCACCAGAATCTAATAGTACTAACGCAAGTTTTTGGCCATACACGACTGCCCTATTTGCGGTTTTATGGTTTATAACACTCGCATTATTGATACAACAAAAGCGTAAACAGCCTCAAACACCCACTGAGGAAACTACGCCAATTAAAGCACAATCAAACAACTTCAGTGAGGCGGTTAAATCCAAAGATGGGGCAAAAATTCAAAGTGCTTTTGCTCAGTGGCAAGCTCAGCATTCAAATATAACCGACGATCTCAAACACAGTATCCAGTCAGAGATCAACGGATTGATGGCAAGTTTATACGGCCCTCAGCAGCAAGATTACGATATTCAAACCTTGCTGAAACTCATCAAGCAAGCAGAAAAGCAAAGTAGGAAAACCAAAAGCAATAAAGAAGAAACTATTGCCAAGCTATAACTAACAAAAGCCAAAACAAAACACCCCATTGATATTTGATCAATGGGGTGTTTTTTGTTGTGAAGCGATAGGTTGGGATTAGGGGGTAATATGACTTTTTCTGGCAAATACTAAAAGTTGAAACTGGGATTTGGACAGAAATGTGTTTTGGAAATAGAACATTAGCAATTAATTAATAGGTATGGCAAATCACTAAACTTGTCATCGAAAGCCGTTGGTGAAGCTCAGTCCATTTACCTACCTCTTTTGATTCAAATGGCTGACTACTAACACAAAAAGGGGAGCTATTGCTCCCTTAATAATCACCGTAGTTATGCTTTAAAAGGTACTGTATAGTGCTCTTCTATATCTTGTCCTCGAAGCTTGTACGTTGCTAATTTCTCACGTATTGCATCGACATTATTGAGCTCATTATTAGTAGAGATAGATTCAAAAAAGCTAAGCGTATTATGACGAAGTTCTTGCAACTTTTGTTCATTAATAATACGAATTGTCGGCTTAGGTGAAGATGCGTATTCAAATTTCACTGAAGGGTGAACCATTATTGGTGTATGCTGACTTGTGAAGTCATACTGGTTTTCAAACCAAGTAGAAGAACCATTTAGCTGGTTACAGTAGCTCTTATTAATAGTGTCTGAGGTTGCTTCGTTTTTACACTCAATAACCAGATATTGCTGATTTCCAATAGACCAAAGATTATCGGGTCCTTTGTTATAAGCTAGTTCTGGTCGTTGACTATTGAAACCTAACATTTTTGCTAAATTATCCATCGCAGCTTCAAATTTATTTGCTGACTTAGGTTTGAAATATAAGTCGTCAATAACAGCATTTGCAGCAATAATCATCTTGTTTTTTATCAAAAACTTACCACTCAAATAACTTGAGCATTGCTCTGCCTGCTCTTGGGTTAAATCATTCACTTTAGTATAGCTAAGTCCAGACAATGGTTTTAAAAGTCTTTGATTATAAGTATTTGCATTAAGAAGTATCAGCTGAGCCTGGGTTTCGTCATTTATGTTTGTATATTCAGCCAATACTTGTTTTAGATATCCTTTTAAAGCGTTATTGTCACAAGCATTCGCGGTAGCTTCAATGATTCTACATGCGCCATTTACATCACCGCGAGTAGCAGCTAAATAAGCATCATAAAGTGAGAGCTTAATTGATTTACTTTCAGTTCGCTCGCGATAAGTCAACTGAGCTAGTTGCCCTTTACTGTACCCAACCCACTGTGGATCTTGTAGTAAACAGTAGTCCATCAACTGTTCTAGCTCTGCAATTGGTTTATCCGCTACTTGCCCTGCTATACTTTCCGATATGTTCATTTGCGCACGAGTAGCTGGTGAAAAGTTATCAATAGCATTATCTGTATAAATAGTGCTTGTCAGCCCCTTCCCTGCTAGCAAAACCACACAGTAGTCATCACTAGAACGAACACCACGCCCCATGCCTTGTTCGATCCGCTGAATCTTTTCTACATTGTCATAGTTACTCGACATCAGTGAGGACTGCTTGACTCGATCAATCAAGTTTCTTGCATCTGGTAGACCATCGATAACTAAGAGCCTACATGCTGTTTGGGGTAGATCAATACCATCATATCGGTTATTCAATACCACTAAACCCACGTGTTGAGTTTTCAAACGAGCAACACCTTCACTAATATTACTTGAGTTCAATGTGAGATCAGCTAAACCTTCCCATTGTTGAGTTCGATATGTCGACGGCGTTATAATTACAACATTATGTTTTTTTGAAACATTTTTGCATAACTGTTGGATATCTTCGTCTGTTATCTTAGGGTTAATAACTTGAGGTAGTAAGATCATGCGATCACCGACATCTCCAGCACTGTCTGGAGTTATCGGATTAGATAGTTTACTAGGGTTCACGCCGAAGTGAGTAGAGAGAATGCTATCGTCTGCAAGTGTTGCAGTCATAAATATTTTACGAGTTGCTTGCCCCAATGCAGGTATCACTGAAATAGGAATAAAGTGAGGAGATATCTCAACTTTACTTGCACTAAATACGCAGTTTGCTAGCTGAAGATGATTCTTAAGTAACGGGTATGAAAACTCTATGTCACGCTCGCTTTTGTATTTAACAAGTGTCTGTGTTACTAGTGCTTGTTGCTTTTGCCAACTCCAGAACGGCACTTGTAAGAATGCACTAGAGTCGCCACTCAAAATCTCATGGTATTTAGCATGACTTTGCTTTTCTAGTACACTGTCAAAAATAGAACGCAGCTCATCATATAGCCGAGAAGTAGAAGGGATTTCCATCGTAAATTGCTGATCAACTGTATCTAAACACGCATGAGCATCGTCAACAATAATGCTTCCAATAGGTACTTTAATTCCCTCATCATCAACACCAAAAACAGAGCGACCATTAACAAGCTTATGTATATTGATAACTAGTATGCTATTCCCAGATAGATATCTCGGGTCATGCGGATTTTTCGTTGTTTCAATACCAAGCTCTTTGGCTTCCAATACGACTTGATCAACAAGGTAGTTATCTGGCACAACATAAACCGCAGGGCCTTTCTTTTCATTTAAACAACTTTTTAGCACTAGTAAACCTACTGACGTTTTACCACCGCCAGTATTCATTTTGATCACTAAGTTATTCGTATCCCTTCTTTCATACCACTTCGTCCAAACTTGACTTTGAACATCACGTGGATACTGAAATTTCCCACTAACCTTAGGAAGGGCCTGAAATATCTCTCGTGGGTTGTAAGAGCTATCAACAGGATTAGTTCCACCTAACCGACTAAAATCTAACATTTTTCATCCTTCCCCTGAACAATCACTTAGACCACTATATGCACATACAAGCGTACGTACAACGACCTATCTCACAACTATTTATATCGTTTGAGATACGTGCTGACTACGACGTTAAAAGTTATATAAACATCAGTAATCAATAAAATAGGGGGACCAAAGTAGGGAGGAACAGATCCCCTTAACCTTACTAGCTAGAAATTCACTCCAAATTACTACTGGTATCTCAAATTTACATAAAGAAAATAAACTCAAACTTCGAACCGTAAATCATTTCGGGGCATAAATAAGTCACTCACATCAACCCTCCCCCGCCCTCCCTTGGCTGTCAATCTTGATACCAAGTATTTTTCATTGGTAAAGGGAGGGAGTTATTGGTGATCGCTTGTTGTTTCTCCGCATATATTTAAGATGTACCAGCTTCAAGTTTCCAACATTCAGCACTAGATAAACCTATTCCTGATCTGCTTAGGTTCCACTGTCATGACGACTTAAGTCGCTTACAGCATTCAATTAACCATAGTAAACATGAGAGTAAAAGCGACAAAGAACAGCTCTTCCCCTTGGTAGATAATGTCACTTGGCAGTAGAAGTCGATATAAGGGGAAGTTGGATGGGGTTGGTTACGCCGAACCACTTTGGAGGCAAACTAGATAAAGCTTTATTTCGATGAATAGATAGATCAACAACCCGAGTCAGATCTTCCACTCTAGCAAAAGAAGATCTAACCCAGTTTTATTCATTTTTAACCGAACAACTTACTCCAAATACTTGGATTACGCTTGTCATGATATTCAACACGAAGATCATCAACTTGGCGTAGCTCTTCTTTTGCTTGCTCAAATTCACCCGCATCAAGATGCGTTTCGACGCTATCTAATGTCGTGGTCAATTTATTAAAACCTTCCAAGTACAATTGTTGTTTTTCTGGTGAGTAAGTGCCTTGCTTGGCTTGATTAACTAACGCCGTCAGCTTTTCAACGGGCGCTTTCATTTCATCAATATTCTGTGCTTTGGCGGCGTGATTGAATTCAATTTTCATTTCTTTCATCGTCGCTTTCAGGTCACCCCCAGAAGCATACACATTAGCGGTAAGTAATAAGGCGATAAACGGAATTAACTTTTTCATGTACAGTTTTCCTAATATTTGAATGCAATCAGCAGTGTAACGAAAGCCGTCAGTTCGGCACAAGTAGAAGTTAAGGTTCAAGTAAATAAGCCCTGACTCCAAGTCACTACTTAGCTTTAAACCTCACCCAAAGCTTCTCAATAATCACAATGCTGAACGCACTAATGATGGCAGCAAGGCAGGTTGAAGCGAGAACATCTTGTGGCCAGTGCATACCTAATAATATGCGGCTGGTCCCCATACCTAGGCCCCATAGAAATACAATAATATTCAAACTCGTCGCGCCAGAAAGGAGCAAGAAGTAGCTTGCGGTTAGCACCAGCGTAATGGCAAAAATAGTATGACCCGATGGAAAGGCATAACCCACTTCATGGGCCCAATGATGTTGTAAGCTTTTCGACACATTCATTGGTGGAACAGTATGGAGCTGTTGTGAATTGGATTCATCTTGATACTGGTGCAAAGCCGCTTTGACATCGGCTCGACGTTCCTTGCTTTTTTGCTGATAAAACGTCGCTAAATCAATCGGGGAATCGGCTTGCTGACTCAACCATGTAAAGTTCGGCCTTGGCTCTTCAAAGTGCGATTTAAGGCCATGATTCAGCGTAAAACTCACCGTTAAACCAAACAGTGTCGCCAATACCATTTTCTGCCAATGAACCTTATTCATAAACTTAAAGCTAAGCGCCCAAAACACCAACACCGTTACAATCGCATAGGGTGAGGTTCCGGTCGATGTTAAATAGTACAGTAATGTTGCGGGCCAATGAGACAGATCAAGCCAAGGGAAAACTTGCTGATCCGTTAACAATAAAACACTCGGTAAAAGGGCGAGCCCTAACCAGATTAAAATTAAACGTAAATACACTTGATATTGCGTTACCACATCAACCTCTTGATCTTGCAATAATTTTGTCGACAGCCTAACGTGACGCGCTTTTTTCAGCAACCTAAAAACCTCATCACTCACTGCACTCAAGCCTGTCACCACAAATTAAAGTAAATAATAAATATCATTAACTTCATATAGATAGGCTATTATTTTAACCATCACCACTCCGTTATTGTGGTCGATTTATTACTCGTAGAATGACCGCTTCTATGTTACAAGATATTTCTTAACTTCCTTTCATGTTGTGTCTTAAAAAATGAATAATTCAATGACCGATGGTTTACCCAATCCACAACGATTAGGGGCTATTCTCACTATTGCTTTTGGTATTACCATGGCGGTATTAGATGGGGCGATTGCCAATGTTGCGCTGCCCACTATTGCTAGCGATCTTAATGCCAGCCCTGCGGAGTCGATTTGGGTAGTGAATGCCTACCAAATCGCGATTATCATCTCGCTTTTATCGATGTCTTTTATTGGCGATCTGGTGGGATATCGACGCGTTTATCAAGTCGGTTTAGGCATATTCTGTTGTACGTCTCTCTTTTGTGCCCTTTCAACTTCACTCGAAATGCTGACCTTTGCTCGTGTATTGCAAGGGTTTGGTGGCGCGGCATTAATGAGCGTCAATACCGCTCTGATTCGGCTAATTTATCCGAAACGCTTTTTAGGCCGAGGGATGGGAATTAACTCATTCATAGTGGCCGTCTCTGCTGCTGCGGGCCCCACGGTGGCGGCGGCCATCCTTGCCGTGGCTTCATGGAAGTGGCTATTTTTAGTCAACGTACCCATTGGGATCATTGCGCTCATTCTGGCATTTAAATTCTTACCCGCGAATCAAGAAAAGTCAGCCGGTCAACGCTTCGATATTCCAAGCGCTATCATGAATGCGCTGACATTTGGTTTGTTAATTTCAGCAATTAGCGGCTTTTCACAAGGCCAATCCATCACCTTGATCAGCGCTGAATTAGTGGCGGTGGCGGTTATTGGCTTTTTCTTTGTTCGTCGCCAGTTAACGTTGGCGGTACCGTTACTGCCGATTGATTTGCTTAGAATCCCGATTTTTTCACTTTCTATGTGCACCTCAATCTGCTCATTCTGCGCTCAGATGCTTGCGATGGTTTCATTGCCTTTTTTCTTGCAGTCAGTTCTCGGTCGCACCGAAGTGGAAACCGGACTACTGCTCACCCCTTGGCCGCTCGCGACTATGGTCATGGCACCTGTTGCTGGGTACTTAATTGAACGTTTTCATGCAGGCTTACTTGGTGGGATCGGGATGGCCATTATGGCGACGGGGCTGTTTGCTCTCGTCATGTTGCCGCAAAATCCGGCTGATATTAATATTATTTGGCCGATGATTTTATGTGGTGCGGGCTTTGGTTTATTCCAATCGCCGAATAACCACACCATTATTTCATCCGCGCCACGTAATCGCAGTGGCGGTGCCAGTGGCATGTTAGGGACGGCGCGATTATTTGGTCAAAGTACTGGCGCGGCGTTAGTGGCATTAATGTTTAATATGTTCCACGATAACGGTACGCATGCTTCGTTGATTCTCGCCGCGAGTTTTGCCACCATCGCCGCGATTGTCAGTAGCTTGCGTATGACGCAGCCTAAAGCGAGTAGCGATTAATCCATCGTTGCTCGGGCGCTGCGCTTGTCGTTATTCGAATGCTCGATATCCTATAGTTTAAATAACGAAAGTGCAGCGCCCTAAACTATAGCCAAAGTAATTGGAGTTGCAGTGAGGCGACAAGTGAGTGCAGTCAACAAAGCTGCATCTCCAAGTACGAAGGCTATATTAACGACTAATCCAAACCGCTTGTTGTTCAACCTTAACTTGCCAGGTTTTTACTTGTATCTCCGGTTGTTCGATACAGTGTCCACTCTGTAAATCAAAATGCTGTTTATACAAAGGCGATGCCACACACGGCGTGCCTTTGACATCCCCGACAATGCCTCGACTCAATACAAAGGCTTTACCAATCGGATCCCAATTATCAATCGCAAACACTTGTTCAGACGTTTGTTTTTTCTCTGATGGCAAATAAAACAAAGCCACTTGCTGATCATCAACTATTGCGCCAGTACCTAGGTAAGCATTGAGTTGGTTTAATTCACATACTTTATGCCACATGATTACGCTCCTACTTTTTCAGGCTGTTTCTCATCCATAGAAACTGGCGAGTCTGCCACCGTTGCATCAATAAAGGTGGTAGGGATACGCTGTTCACGAATGCGTTGATAAGTCATCGGCACGCCATATTCTCCCTCTTCTTTATTAATAAACGGGCGGAATTTGGCACGTTTAAGTGGATTTTCCACCGCGGTTTTCCATTCACATTGATAGGTATCCACCACTAACTGCATTTGTTCTTCCAAGGCTTCGGCCAAGCCTAACGAGTCTTCAATTACAACTTGCTGTAAGTACTCTAGACCGCCCTCTAGGTTTTCTAACCAAACCGATGTACGTTGCAATCGGTCTGCCGTTTTAACGTAAAACATTAATACTCGGTCGATATATTGGATCAATTGTTCTTTGGTCAGATCAACCGCAAATAAATCCGCGTGACGTGGGCGCATGCCACCATTCCCACACACATACAGGTTCCAACCCTTTTCCGTCGCGATCACCCCAATATCTTTGCCTTGGGCTTCAGCGCATTCACGAGTACAACCGGAGACGGCCATTTTAATTTTGTGTGGCGAGCGCAGACCTTTGTAGCGATTCTCAAGTTCAATCGCCAAACCAATAGAATCATCCACACCATAACGGCACCATGTAGAACCAACGCATGATTTCACGGTACGCAGTGATTTACCGTAAGCATGGCCTGTTTCAAAACCCGCTTGAATCAGCTCTTCCCAAATGTCCGGTAATTGGCCCATCTGTGCGCCGAATAAATCGACCCGTTGCCCCCCCGTGATCTTGGTATAAAGGTCATATTTCTTGGCGACTTCCCCTAATGCGATCAGTTTATCTGGAGTAATTTCACCACCAGCAATCCGTGGAACAATCGAGTAAGAGCCATCTTTTTGTAGGTTGGCCATAAAGGCATCGTTAGAATCTTGCAAACTATGATGAATAGGATCCAAGATATGCTCATTCCAAAGTGAGGCAAAAATCGAAGCCGCGGTGGGTTTACATAAATCGCAACCGAGTCCGTGGCCATGTTCTGCCAACAAAGTATCAAAGTCTTTAATTTCTTCTACTTGGCATAAATGGAAAAGCTCTTGGCGTGAATATTCAAAATGCTCACATACATGGTTATTGACTTCCATTCCCATGTTCGCCAATTCATTATCCAGCACGGTTTTCACCATGTTGCTACAACCGCCACAGCCACTCCCCGCTTTGGTGCAAGATTTCAGTGATGCTAAATCATGGCTACCAGCATGGATAGCTTCCACTAAGTCGCCTTTCGTCACGTTGTGACAAGAACAAATGAGTGCAGTGTCCGAGACTTCGCCTGACAACATGGAGGTATCAAATAAAAGATGCGCGGCGTGATCGGGTAACGGGGTTTCATTGAGATAACATTGCAGCAAAGCGTCATAATCGCGGTTATCACCCACCAAAATTGCGCCTAATAATTTATCCCCTTCCGCATTAACCACCAGCTTTTTATAGCTCCCGACCACGGTATCTTGCAGCACCATTTCTTGCGCGCCTTGAGTCATCATCTGAGCATCACCAATGGATGCGACATCCACTCCCAATAATTTCAGCTTGGTGCTCATATCCGCACCTTTAAAGCTTGTTGTTGATTTAGAGCCTTGCGTTGGAATGACAAAATCTTGTAATAAACTGCCGCAAGCTACCCGCGCCATTTGATAGCCGGGCGCGACAAGACCAAAGATCTTTTGCTCCCACAGCGCGCACTCGCCAATGGCGTAAACATTTGAATCATTGGTTTGGCATTCATCATTAATGACAATGCCGCCACGTTCTCCAATCACCAACCCAGCCTGCCGCGCCAAGGCATCTTGTGGACGAATACCCGCAGAGAACACCAATACATCCACTTCAATATAGTCGCCATTTTTGAAGTTCAAACGATGCTTGGCGGTTTCACCATCGGTAATTGAGGTGGTGGCGGTATCAAGATGAACATGCAAACCGAGCGCTTTAATTTTGTCTTCCAATACCCCACTCGCACCGGCGTCTAATTGTACTGGCATCAATCTTGGCGCAAACTCAATCACATGAGTATCCACGCCCAATAAACGTAATGCGTTGGCCGCTTCAAGCCCAAGCAAACCGCCACCGATCACCGCGCCAGAACTCGATTTCTCACAGGCTTGACGAATTTCGGTTAAGTCATCCAACGTTCGATAAACAAAGCATTGCTCACGATCATTGCCTTCAATCGGTGGAACAAAAGGGTAAGAACCCGTCGAGAGCACCAATTTGTCGTATGCCAACACATCTTCATCGTCCATCACTAAACGTTGGTTTTCGGTATCGAGTGTGGTGACTTTGCTGCCAAGAATTAAGCGAATATCATTTTGTTGATACCAATCTTCACTGCTCAGGAGTAAATCTTGATGGCTTTGACCGGAAAAGACCGATGATAAGTGCACTCGGTCGTAGGCAACAAAACGCTCTTCGCCGATCACAGTAATTGAATAATGATCCGTCGCCTTGGCTTCAACCAAACGTTCAACAAGGTGATGCCCAACCATACCGTTACCCACGATAACTAAATTTTGTTTACCGCTTGGCGAGCGACTGATTAACTTACTCATGGCATACTCCTTATGCGCGTTTGATGTCTGAAGCGAAGGTCACTTTCGCTTTAAGTGGTTTTGATACCGATTCCGCTTCATCATCGGTTTGAGGGTGTAATTGCTTTTCATATAAAAATTTCAAGACTGATTGACGATAGCCTTGATATTGCGGGTCATTAGCCAGCTCTACTCGGTTTCTAGGGCGGTCTAATTGAATATCCAGCACTTCCCCTATGGTGGCGGATGGACCGTTGGTCATCATGACGATCTTATCCGACAGCAATACGGCTTCATCGACATCGTGGGTGATCATAATGATGGTGTTACCTAGGTCGGCTTGAATTTTCATTAATGAATCTTGCAGATGAGCACGGGTTAAAGCATCTAGCGCGCCAAAAGGCTCATCCATTAATAGCACCTTAGGTTGTAGAGCTAACGCACGGGCAATGCCGACTCGTTGCTTCATCCCTCCCGAGATTTCATCCGGCTTTTTATCGGCAGCATGCTGCATTTGAATTAACGCCAAATAATGCTCGGTTCTTTCTTTAATCCACGCTTTACCTTTGCCTTGCTCTTTTTGTTTAGCCACTTGCTTAACGGCCAATTCGACATTTTGATACACCGTTAACCAAGGCAATAAGGAGTGATTCTGGAATACTACGGCGCGCTCTGGCCCCGGACCATCCACCTCACGACTATCAACAATCACGCCGCCATCGGTCGGTAAAGTCAGCCCTGCGACGAGATTAAGCACGGTTGACTTACCACAACCAGAGTGACCAATCAGTGAGACAAATTCGCCTTTCTTAATGGTTAAATCGACGCCTTTTAAGGCAATAAACTCACCTTTCGGAGTTGGAAATCGCATGCCTAATCGGGTTAACTCGACCATCGGGCGATAGTATTTTTGTTCAGGAGCAAGTTGATCATCATTTTTCACTTGCTCGCTTGATTTAACGGCTTCCATAACAGTCATATTCATTCTCCATCCTGAGATTTTTTCGAAAACGGTGTGTGCTTAGCGAAGTTCTTGCTTCTTATCCCATGAGATTTTTTTCTGTAGTAACAACATGCCCTTATCAAACAACAATCCAATAAACCCAATCACAATCACCGCGACCATGATGCGCCCAAGGGAATCCGAGCTGCCATTTTGAAACTCATCCCACACAAACTTTCCAAGCCCTGGGTTTTGCGCCAGCATTTCCGCGGCAATTAACACCATCCAGGCGATACCAATCGACAAACGTAACCCGGTAAAAATCATCGGAACCGCAGAAGGGAGAACGATGGTTTTAACGTGTTGCCACCAAGACAAACGCAATACTTTGCTCACATTCAGCAAGTCTTTATCAACGCTATTGACCCCTACTGTGGTGTTAATCAATGTTGGCCAAATACAACACAAACACACGGTCAGAAGAGAGTTAATAAAAGCCTTATCAAACATCGGTTCGTCCGATACATACGTGGCACTCACGACCATGGTAATAATGGGTAACCAAGCTAACGGTGACACAGGTTTAAGCAGTTGAATCACCGGGTTAAAAGCCTGATATAGGGATTGATTCAGCCCCAGGACAATCCCAACAGGGATCGCAATTGCTGTCGCGAGTAAAAAGCCTGCGGCAACGGTCACCAAGCTCGTACCAATCTGATCAAAAAAAGTCGCTTTACCGGTATAAGGACGCATCCGCACATCGGCATTCGGATCTTTGGCGAGCTTCGCTTGATTGCGAGTTTCTTGACGCTGATAAAACGCCTCTTCGCGCTCCCGACTGGCAAAGTGTTCTTTGACTAAACCTGAAAATTGTTGACCCGTTTCATAAGGCCCCGGCAAAGTACCTAAAGAGGTGTGCACTTGTTTGGCGGCGAGGCTCCACATCAATAGAAATACCACCACACCCACAACGGGTAGCAGCCATTTTTTCGCTCGTGAAATCGACGCTTGGCCGGAGTGATAAGGTAACAATGAAAAAACATTGTTCTTCTTTTTACTTGAGATAACGGCTGAATTCGACATAGTGAGTCTTCCTTGAATGTGATGAATAATTAAATCGTGTCTTTATCTTTTAAGCCGATGCTGAATTTTTCTAAATACGCATTCGGATGTTTACCATCAAAGGTAATGTGGTCGATAAAGTGTTTTTGAGGGGGGCGGAATCCATCTGTCGAATTCAACTCAGGAAAATCGGAGGCGTTAAACGTGCCGTCATCAATCAATGACTGAGCGGCTTTTTTATAAATATCGGGACGATAAACCTGTTTCGCGATATCCATATACCAAGAGTCTGGTTTGTACTGTGGAATTTGTCCCCAACGACGCATTTGAGTCAAAGTCCAAATTGCATCACTGTAATACGGGTACGTTGCGTTATGACGGAAGAAAACATTAAAATCAGGGATATCTCGCTTATCGCCTTTTTCGTATTCAAAGGTGCCGGTCATCGAGTTAGCGATCACCGCTTTATCGGCTCCGACATACTCGCTACGCGCTAAAATACCCACTGCTTCATTGCGATTTTTATTGTTTTCTTCATCTAGCCAATAGGCGGCGCGGATCATGGCGCGCACCACACGTAAGTGAGTATTTGGGTATTTCTCTGCCCATTGCTTGGACACACCAAATACTTTCTCTGGGTTGTTTTGCCAGATTTCATAATCGGTCACAACCGGCACACCAATCCCTTTAAACACCGCTTGTTGGTTCCATGGTTCACCTACGCAATAACCATGAATAGTGCCCGCTTCCATGGTGGCTGGCATTTGTGGCGGTGGTGTCACACTCAAAAGCGCATCGGCTTGATAAGTACCGCTGTTATCCCCTTTTTCGGGTGCGTAAAATCCTGGGTTTATTCCGCCCGCAGCAAGCCAATAACGTAGTTCATAGTTATGGGTTGATACTGGAAACACCATACCCATTTTGAAAGACTTACCTTCACTGTTGTATTGCTTAATGACGGGCTTTAGCGCATCAGCTTTAATGGGATGAGCAATTTTTCCATCGGCACTTTTGGCTAACTGAGGTTTCATTTGCTGCCAAACATCATTTGAAACGGTAATCGCATTACCATTTAAATCCATACTAAAGGCAGTAATAATATCGGCTTTCGTCCCTATACCAATGGTTGCGCCAAGCGGTTGACCTGCCAGCATATGGGCTCCATCCAATTCACCATCAATCACCCGATCAAGAAGCACTTTCCAATTAGCTTGAGATTCTAACGTGACATAAAGGCCTTCATCTTCGAAGTAATGTTTCTCATAAGCGACCGCAAGAGGAGCCATATCAGTGAGCTTTATAAAGCCAAACGTGAGATCTTCTTTTTCTGGCTCTCCGATGGTCACTTTGGCTTGGGTTAACGGTGTGAATGCCAGAGAGACTCCAACAGCCAATAACGTCAGTGTTTTCTTCATGTGCGACTCCATGTCCCGATTACAATAAAATCCAATAAAAAAGGCGCTACCGATCCTAAGATCGCTAGCGCCTTTGCTGTTCTTGATGATCCCGTTACCGCCATTGATAACTGACTTCATCGATAATTTTTCTGTCTCTTTCTTTTAAAAAGAATCCAATTTCCGTGCCAACTTTACATACGCCTATTTTTCAGTGGGTTATCAAATACTGGAAGCGACTTCACTGATTGATGAATAGTTATGGTGCAGGTGTGCACTAGTTAAACCCTTAAAATCTTAATGGCTATACCTACAAACTTAAATTTTCTAAGGTAGAAATCAGGTTTCTTGCCACTTGCCCTAAGGTTTGGCTATTCTTCATCGCAGAGGTTCTGAGTGCTTGATAAGCTTGTTGCTCATCTAAATGATGCAGCTTCATTAATAGCCCTTTGGCTTGATCAACGTATTTTCTGTCATCGACTTTTTGGGTTAGTTTATGAATGATTTGGGTTTGTGCTATCTCCGTAAGACGAATGTTTTGTGCATATTGAATCCACCCCATCAAGCTTCCTTCAGTGGCTAAAGGTAATAAAGCATAACCATTTGAACCGGCAAGATAGTGAGCGTCATTATGATTAAGATGTTGAGTTAACAACAGAAGTGGTAACGATTTTTTATTGGCAAACTCAATCACACACGCCAATTCGCCACAGGGTTTTTGCCACGATACAACAAGACACGCATTCGGCTGATGCTGGACTCGCTCTGGAAGCTGCTTTAACGAGCACGCAGTAATGTCTTCAAAATCTTGGGCAAGTTGAGCACACAACTTGACCTGCTGAGCGGTATTGTCACAACAGACAATCAACGGTGTGTTTTTTGAAATCAATGTAGTGTCATTTGGCGATGCTTGACTGGGTAATAATGATTGATTAGGTAATAAAGGTTGAGCCATGACTTTGCATCCTTGCAATGGTCGAATATCAATCTTTAATAAGCAGCAACATACATGCCGATTAAGCAAATAAATCCTTCAAAAACAACAAAATACCTCTAAAGTGGTAGACTGGCATTTTCTTTTAATTCCGCCATTAATTGGTCGCGCAATGCCACGACCTCGCCGACCACAATTAACGCTGGTGTCAGCCCTTTTAATTGCTTGGCTAAGCGAGGTAATGAATCGAGTGTCGCAGTATACGTTTTCTGCTGCAGACTACATCCGTTACCGATAATCGCAATCGGTGTCGTCGCAGATAAACCCGAGGCTCGTAATCCTTGTTGAATAGAGTGTGCTTGTTCCAATCCCATATAAAACACCACCGTTTGACCTGAACCAACTAAACCTGTCCAAGAATCAAACGCACCATTCATGACATGACCGGTCACCAACGTCACACTACGTGAAATTCCACGATGGGTGAGCGGAATTTTGGCAGAAGCTGCGCAGCCAATCGCAGCAGTAATACCTGGAATCACATCATATTCGATCCCTTGTTCGATTAGGGCGAGTGCTTCTTCTCCTCCACGGCCAAAAATAAACGGATCGCCGCCTTTTAAGCGCACAACACTTTTTCCTTGCTGTGATTGCTCAATCAAGATCTGATTAATTTCATCTTGTTTTAAGCTAGGTTGACCGCAACGTTTTCCAACATAAATCTGCTCGCAATGCTCTGGGATCAAATCAAGAATCTCACTGCCGACTAGACGGTCAAACACCACCACATCCGCTTTTTGAATAGCATGATAAGCCTTGATGGTTAATAGCTCAGGATCATTCGGCCCTGCCCCGACTAATAGTACTTTGCCCTTTCGGTTTGAACTCGATGCTTTGGTGCAAAGTAAATGGCGGTCTATTCTCTTTGTATTAAGGAGCGCAATCGAATTATTCATTGGACGGCATTTTTCTGTATTTATATTTTTCATCACACACTTCCTTGTGCTATCAATAATGATATGGCTTATCTCTCACAACGTTATTTAATCGTCACAACATCAATTGATTGAGACAAATAGCGTTTTATTTCAGGTATGCAAGAGCCACAATTCTTACCGCAACTCAATGTATTCTGTAGCTCTCTTAACCCCATATTAGGCGAGTGATCTAGCTGTTCTAAAATATCTTGTTCGGTAACGCGAAAACAGCTGCAAACCAATTTGCTCGCATATCCCCCCTTGGCGCTCAATACTGAAAGTAGCCCGCCTAAATTAAATTTCTCTCGAATGAAGGGCTGTAAAAAATCTAAAGATAAATCAATTGGTTGCGTTGACACAAACACCACTCCAATCACAACATTTGAAACCAAAATGACCGCTAACCATGACGAGTCTTGGTCTAAAATTAAGCACTGACTGTTGGGGTATTGTTGTTGAACGAATGCTTGAATTTCTGACTTGGTAATCGCATTAACATCAGCAAAACGCCATACACCTTGCTGATAGAGAGCATTAGAACGAGCGGCAGTAAACTCTACATGCTGTAAGCTCATGTATGGCCACCTCGGCGCTAAATAATTGAGCGAACTAAAATCAACACCAATAGATAAGCCATAATGACTGGTGGGGAAACTTGAAATAATAACCGGTTGAGATTTAAAAGCAGGCTGGCCTGAATGCGGATCAGCTAAGCTCGCTAAACTGGTATTCACCTGACTTTGACCGGCAAATTTTCCCGCCCAATGCATCGACATAAAGGCTTGCTGGTGAGTGAGGCCAGAATCGACCGCTAAGCGAGCTATAAATTGATTGTCGTGATTAGGATGACGAACGTTGACCAGCGTCCCTTCTGTCAATTGCGCTTGTTGGGCTGCAATCGGATGCAGATATAATGTTGGCTCGACTTCACTGGCGGCTAGGTGACTAATATGCCCTGTTCTTGTCATGGTATGCCATTGATCTCGCTGACGACCAGAATTTAGCCACCAAGTTTTCGGTTGGCTTTTACACTCATCTAACTCGACCTTTACCTTGTCATAATAGCCATTAATTGTATTTGGGATGACTACATTGGCTTTGCCATTCGGGGTTGGAAAGTACAGCGAAGGGCCATGTTTATCTTGTAACACTGGCTGACCATTTAAAGGCCATGATTGAGGTTGCCAAGCGGCGTAATCCTCATCAGTTATATTGCTTAAGCTCGATAAATCAAATTTTAAAGGCGTATCTCGATTGATTCCCGATAAAGCCGCATATTCACGGAACACAGCGGCCTCTGATTGAAATTCAAAACCCGATTCGACGCCAAGCTTTTGGCACAAAGCCTTACCCACTTGCGCTACCATCCACCAATCTGGCTTAGCTTGCCCTGGTGGTGCAGTAAATTGTCGTTGTCTAGTGAGGCAACGTTCCGAGTTGGTCACCATACCTTGCTTTTCTCCCCAACCGGATGCAGGCAATAGTACATCGGCCAATTGCGCGGTATCGGTATGAGATGTAATGTCCGAGACCACAACATAATCACACACTTCTAAAGCGCGTTTCACCTGCGTAGAATTGGGCATAGAAACCGCAGGATTAGTCGCCATGATCCACAAGAATTTAATCTCACCTTGCTCAACGGCGTTAAATAAATCGATGGCTTTTAAACCGGGTGAGGTCGCGATGTTCGGTGCTTGCCAAAATTGTTCAACTTGTTTAATGGAATGCTCATCAAAACCACGGTGCACCGCCAGTTGGTTTGCTAATCCGCCGACTTCACGCCCTCCCATCGCATTTGGCTGACCGGTAATCGAAAAAGGCCCAGAGCCTGACTGACCAATTTTTCCAGTTATTAAGTGGGCATTAATAATGTTATTGGCTTTATCAGTACCCGATTCTGATTGATTCACTCCTTGGCAAAATAACGTCATCGCAGTCGGTGATTGAGCAAACCATTGATAGAAGGTTTCCAGTAAAACAGGATTAACACTCAATTTCTGGCTAACAGTTTCCATTGAGTAATCATCAATTAATACGGATGTTTCCAACTCATCATAACCATTCACATATTGCTCAATAAATGGATTATTCAGCGCTTTTTGACTTATGAGGTAATTCAATAAACCATTAAAAAGCAATACATCACCGTCATTATCAATTTGTAGGTGCAAATCCGCTTGCTCTGCTGTGATGGTTTTTCGTGGATCAATAACGACAAGTTTCACATTCGGGTTCGCTTCTCTGGCTTGCTGAATTCGACGAAACAAAATCGGATGCGTCCATGCGGTATTTGCACCGACTATCACAATAAGATCGGTATGGGCGATATCGTCATAGCTCACAGGCACAATGTCTTCCCCAAAAGCGCGAACGTGAGCGGCCACCGCCGAAGACATGCATAAACGTGAATTGGTATCAATGTTGGCTGTCCCTACAAAACCTTTCATCAGCTTGTTGGCCACATAGTAGTCTTCCGTCAGTAATTGCCCTGATACGTACATGCCGATAGCTTGAGGCCCATATTCCTCCATGGTGCGATACAGTTTATCTGCTATGTTTTCAATCGCATTTGACCACTCAACCTGCTCACCTTTGATTCTTGGGTAGAGTAAGCGAGATGGCATATCTAAACTTTCTGCCAATGCTGAACCTTTCACACACAAAGCGCCTTTATTGGCTGGGTGTGTTTGGTCGCCTACAATCTGATTTTTATGATTGATTTCAACCCCACAACCTACGCCACAATACGGACAAGCTGATTTGATGCATTCCTTTGCCATACTTTCCTTTACCATAATAGGCCCTCTCATCCAGAACTCCTGAAATAACCTATACCAAACGAAAAACGCCTCTTAGATCGTCATCACTAAACTAAAGTGAGTTCAAATCTAAGAGGCGTCTTTGCCTGTTGCGAATCAGGTTTTCTGAATATCAAATGTTATTCATTGATTATATAGATGCGAATATCATGCCAAATCATGGGCAAACTTAACCATCTGTTTTATCTGAGAATTAAACCAATAAAAAGCTGCTATATTGATTCTTGCACCTTTACAGTTCATTAAAAGTAAAAAAATACCCCAAAGAAGGCAGCTTCAATGGGGTATCAATTATCTTCAACGATTAACTATTATGTTCACTCATAAAGGCATTATGTTGAGCATATAAACTCGACACAATGTCACTTGAGCTGGCACCACTATCAAGGCCAAGACTGTGTGTACTGATATTATCCAGCACGATCACTTGTTCGCCACCTTTATCCGTATTGACAGTGAGGTTGATTTTGCCGTTATCTTCTGACGCGGTAATGTGTGACAGAATCTCATCCATTTGAGCTTTAGAGGCATCTTTGTCTGAGAATAAATCTCGAATATCAAGCTTATCTAAATTCAGCTCAAAGTCTTTGATAACATCAACCGCAGGAGACACTTGAGTGCCAATATCTTGCGCGAGCCATACGAAGGTATCGGCTGCACCATCTCCGGTGCCATTACGTTCGCCCCCCCAGAGTTCGTCGTTACCCGCACCACCAATCAAGGTATCCGAACCACCAGCGCCTACAAGAATGTCATTACCTAAGCCGCCAATTAAGGTGTCATGACCTTCGGTTCCGATTAAGGTTTCATCACTATCATCGCCCACCACCATAGAGTGGTCCGTTGCGTTCTTGGCTTGTAGTACCTCTTGGGTATCTGGTTCAATCGTCACCTCAACATTAATAGGCTGAGATTCCGTCGTTAATTCACTATTTTCAGTATCCAAAGAAACGGAAACGACGGTTAAGTTATGCTCGCCCTCATCCATATCGGTGAGATAGGCATTCGCGAGATCTTGTTGATTAACCACCCAAGTGCCGTCGTCTTGCTGCTCGCCCAGTGTTTGCCCGGATGCATCAACGATTTTACCAGAGTCCATATTTTGGATTTTTATCAGATCGCCATCCAAAGCCTGGACATGTTCACTAAGTAATCCAAGTAATGGAATCAAGGCTAATTGAGCCGCCGTTGATGATACATTTGGCACCACCATTCTCGAACTGACAAAACTTGCCATCATGGCCGTGGCCGGTGGAGCAACCGAAACAGTGATGGTATCGGTATCAGTTAATTCACCACCTGTCCCAGAATTGCCATTATCACTGGTCGTCATGGTGATCGTGGTATCACCCTCTGTCTCAGGGACATAATCAATCCCACCGTTTAATAACTCATTAATGGCCTCTAATGAACCCGATAGAATCAATGTCCCTGAAGCGTTGCCATCGATGGTCACATTACCGGAATACTCATCAGGAACCGACAATAAACCGTTACCCGTCGCCAAGGTGACTGTCATTTGCCCCCCTTCCGGTGCATCGACATCAGAAATGGCAAGATTGGTAATGGTGATAGTTTCGCCTTCCGTCGCATTGATTGGATCGGTTGGTACGATATTTTCAGGAGCATCGTTAACAGGAGCAACATCAACCGTAATCGTCGCGGTCTCTTTTAACGAGTCATCCGCTACTACGCCATTATCTACCGCACGGATATCAAGCTCGAGCTGGCCATCCCAGTTGTTACTATTCGCATCACCAGGATTAAAGATCAAGCTGTCTAGTTGACCGGATTCAGTGGTAATTGTCCAAGTGCCATCACCATTATCGGTTATCGTTCCTGTCACACCATCTGGAAAGCTAAAGCTCGCGCCCATTCCAACAGGCACATTACTGATGATGATTTGGATAGTTTCTGGGCCGTTTTCCCCTTCAAGGGTAGTACTAAGCTTATTATCAACGGTTGTGATGTCCAACTCTAATACGATGTCTGAGTTTTCATTACCGGATGCCGATGTCACGACTTCAGTATCAATGTCATCTGCGACCGGCAAGATTTCAACTTCGATGCTTTTTTCAATCGCAACAATCTCATCTAGACTGTCTTCTTTAGTATAAATAATGAATCCAACATTAATCGTACCGCTGAAGTTTTTCGGGGGCACCAGTGATAAATTCTCAAGGCTATAGGTTTGTTTGCCCGCTGCATCAGTGATAGTCCAAGTGCCATCGCCATTGTTCACCGCACCATTCACCACAAATCCTTCAGGAATACCCGTTAAGATGATGGAAACAATTTCTTCAGAGCCATCGATATCCTGTAAGGTTACCGAGCCAGCAGCAAGAGAAATTCCTCCCGGAGTATCTTCATAGCCTTGAATGATACCGCCTGTGCTAGATTCAACTAACACATCATCATTAACAGCAATAACATCGATACTCACGATCGCTTCATCAGTGATTCTGGTATCCGTTTCGGTTCTACCACCGTCGAGATCAAAGGTTGCCGTATCGGTTATCACACCACTCACTGTAAAGTTTACCTGACCACTGAAATCTTCTGCCGGAATAAATTGCACACTCGATAATTGTTCAGGGGCAAGGGTTAATTCACTCACTAAGTTACCATTAGCATCCCGTAAGTATCCCATTGAAGGATCGACTTGTATCGTCATAGAGACCAGCGTTTCAAGCCCATCTTCAACCGTATTACGCGTATCGCCAAAATCAACTTGAGAGAAATCTAAAATAATCGTAGCATCTTCATAAGCAACACCTTCAAAGCTAACGGCTGGTTTACCCGATTCAGTGATTGGCTGTTTATTCTCATCTAAGCCTTGGCTTTCAACCACGCCTATTTCTAGGCTTGCTCCAGTATCAGCAACAGGTGAAACATTCACGGTAATGATTTGCGTCGCTTCTTCTACATCACCGCTTTCTCTATCAGTGCTAACGTATTTAATTGGGAATGAGAAATCACCGGCATAATCAGCAGGCGGTATTAAACCCAGCCCACTTAAGTTCACCGTGCCATCAGCATTCAAGGTGGCTTCATACACATATTGACCCGTTTCAATATCGTATTCCGCACCAGTAATACTTGAACCAATCGGTAATTGGTCTGCATCAATGACAACGGTTAAAACATCATTAGGTATTTCACTTTCACCATCACCATTTTGATCATCAGTTGATAGAGAAACTGAATTGTTATTGATGATTTGAGATCCTAAATTGATACCTCGGTCTTCAGTTCCCAAAATTACTGTATCTTCAACATTAATTTCAGCCGCAAGATCCAAAGAATCGTTAGTATTGTTTGAAAAGTCTAAGAGGATGTGACCTTCCACTCGGATTTCTTGGCTGATATCGCCTTCATTGTCATCACCTTGATCTTGGACTTTGGCGACCACTCTAATACTAACGGTATCGGTAAAACCTGCTGGCGCTTGAATCTGAATATTGGATAAATTCCCATCTTTAACCGTCCAACTACCATCACCATTATTGACCGCGCCGATCACAACGAAACCCTGACCTTCAGGCAAGCTAATGCCAGAAAAATCAAGAACCAGTTCGGTAATAATCTCGTCACTAGACAGGTCGTTTTCAGCAAAGACAATGGTTCCGACACCCTCGGTACTTAAATCAACCACACCATTTTCATCACAAGGCGTTACCCCTAGATCATCGAGTATTCCATCGCCATCGATATCGCCAGCGCTGATAACAATCTTTCCTGCGCCCGTTTCTGATGTATAGGGGTCACCAATTTCTTCAACTTTGGCATCAACATTCACCACTAAAGCACCTTCAATATTTTCTTTAATCGCAGGTGCTTCAGGATCCGTCGCATCAGCATCATCTTGCTGTACTGTAATGTTAGTCGTTAGAACAAAATCTTTATCTGAGTTCTCTGGCATCGCAATTTTCAGCAGAGCACCGTTATTCAATTGATCTAAATATTCATCCAAATTCAACTTACCATTTGAATCAAAGAACAATTGAGTTTGCGTCCCCCCTTCCACGATATAAATGGAATAACCATCGGTATCAACACCATCAAGTAAACCTAACGTCAAAGACGTCACATATTCTTGAGTGTCGGTAAAGGTTGGTTTCCAATTCAACGTCACCAGTTCATCTTCCACACCATTTGAGAACGATGTGTAGGTATCACCTAAGTCAATTACAGGCTCCACATGAATCACGATATCTTTTTCATAAACCGCACTATTACCATCCGCTTCGGTAACAACGATAGACGCGGTTAATTCGATATCTTCAGTGCTATTTAATGGCGGCTCAATTTGAATATTGTTGAGGCTATCAAGCTCTACTTGATAAATAGGTTGACCATTTTCATCCTGACCAACATAAGTCAACTCTAAAGCTTCACCATTACTTATAACAATTAAGCCTTCCGGAATACCTGAAATAACGACCGAAAGGGTCTCTGAATCATCTCCCGCTAAAGCATCAATACTTTCACCAGAAATGATGTCAAAATCAAACGTCGCAACGCCATCTTCTGGAATGGTAATCTCAACGCCATCACTGGTTTGATCATCAGGATTTAAGTTAATAGGAGTCCAACCACTGCCTTCATTGATGCTAATAATCGGCTCATCAGCGACGCCTTTAACGGAAATATTGATGTTTTTACTGATGGTTATATATTCATCGCTATCAGTTGCCGTCGTGATACCTTCAAAACTGGTGTTATCCCTGACGATCCCTTCGACCGTTAAGGTAAAATTACCACTGCTTTCTGGGGCGGGTAAAAATTCCAATTGGGCTAAATCGCTATATAAGATTTCATAGCTACCATCCGCGTTTAAAACGACAGGTTCGCCATTGAGTAGTAGCTGTGAGCCATCAGGAAGATTACTAATACGTACGTACAAGGTTTCAGAGCCATCAGCGGCATCAGAAGGATGGTTCAGCGTAATGTGATCCGCGAGATTAATCGCGACATCTTCATCAGACTCAACTCGGGTCACTTTGACAGTCAGATCTTCATCGGCATCGGGTTGAACACGAACAATGATTTCAAGCGGATCAGAGTCTGCGGTTTGTTTACCGTCAACATAAGGGCCTTGTTCTTCACTTTGCGCAATGGCTTCTAATTTAATATCACCACTAAAGTCTTTGTTTGGCGTCACTTTCAAGCTGGCAATATCATTGGCTGAAATTCGATATTGTCCATTTCCGAGATCTTCTAATCCAGTACCCGATAAGCTGCCGTTGATATTGCCAAATTCATCTGGCTGTACACTCACTATGTAGTACAACACTTCTGAACCATCAGTATCATTAAGTTGCGCAACGAGTTCATCGACAGGAATAGCCGTATCTTCCGTCCCAATATATTCCGTCTTCACGGTATCATTCCATTCAGGAATATCTGCGATACCATCGACTGAAATGGTTAGCTCACCAGTGATTGCTTGATCATCTAAGCCATCTCGAGAAATAACGGCATCGACGGTAAAAGTAATGCCATCTGTTGAGTAATCCTTATTCGGTACAAAAGTAACACCGGAAATAGAAACAATATTATCGACAACTGAGATGGCACCAATTGGAATGATCACTTTGCCATCGGTAATATCAAGAGCATCGCCATTCCAATAGAAAGCGCCTTCAGTACCATCTGGAACAGTAATAGTTAAAGAGTCAGTAACTAATGCCTCTGATTTATCAATATCGCCTAGATCGATTCCTAGTGAGATTTCAATACCATCGGTTAAATGAGTGGTACCTTCGGTATTATCAAAATTGTCGATGGTTTGACCATCTTCTTCCTGTCCGTTAGTCGCATTCGGAAAAATAAAGACTGGATCTTGATCTCGTAACTCTAAAGAAATCGTCGATGAATCTTCATCTCCATCACTGTCCACAACCCGAACGATAACATCCACACTCAGGCTTTCGTCTTCATTGTTTAAATTTGCATCAGCAACAAAAATCAGCTTACCTGTCTCATCGACCGTCAACGTACCAAGTAACTGGCCGGTGCCTCCATCAGCAACCGACTCATCATAAATAGGAATATCCGTAAATGGGGCTTGATGCTCTTGTGGCGTCCCATCCATAGAATCAATAAAAGTAAGATAAATTTCGGCAATATCATCCGCACCTTCTGCTGCTTGAGTCATAAAGGCAGAACCACCAGAACCTTCGGTTACAGAAACAGCAATATCTTTAATGTCTGGCACATCATCGTTAACCGTAACTGTGATGGTATTGGTTGAATCATAATCGCCTGCACCACCCGAATTTGGCACTCGATCGCCATCTTTATCGACTGCATAAATAGGCAATTCAATATTTAAAGAAGTGTCATTACCAGAATCTTTATCATGATCCACTCCCCCGGTAATAGTGAAGGAATAAGCCCCATCAGGACTAAATGTAACAATAAAGACTTCTCGGTCTCCAGCCATACCGCTAAAGGTTCCATCACTATTTTCAACCATAATGACCGCGACACCTTGTGAAGTTAAATTCGGGTTTAATGCCGTAAATTCATCCGCATCAATTTTAAAGGTATCAATCTCATCACTGCCTAGATTGATGATAATTTGCCCTTCCGCGGTTTCTGTATCACGGTCTGGATTAGAGCCTTGATGATTTTCCCCACCAACATCAATTGCTGATTCGTCAACAGATATGCCTGAGTCGGTGGTAAATGAAGGATCGATACCATCGGTAATGCTCAGATCGACATCGACGGCATTATCAAGATAATCACCATCGGTATCTTGAACTTGTACCGGTAAGTTAATATGAATTTCAGTGTCATTCACTGTTACCCAACCAGAATCACTAGCGGAAATAGCTTGAGCCGGCCCTTCATCATGAGAATGGTCTAGAGGTAGGTGTTGAGTCATGCTAACACTAATGTTGACACCGCCATTCCCATCATCCTCTGCACTCAATACAATAACGAGCGCATCAACACCATTTACTTTACCGACCAAAGTCGCAGTATCTGAGTCGAAGGTGAAGACGAGTGGTTGTCCACCAGAGGTTAAATCAGCTTGTAGCTCGGTGATAAGTTGAGCAAGATCGGAAGGTTTAATTTGAACCGTTGTAGGATCGAGTTTTTCGACTCCAGGTGAAACATTAATTCCTGTGACTTCGCCGCTTACAGGGTATCCATCAGTATTTGGTGAACCAGAATCTAATGGCGATAGATCACCTTCTGTAATTGCAATTGTTCCTGTTTGACCACCTGTAGCATTAGCTCCATCTTCAACGGAGAACACCAATGAGCCGTCTGCCGTATCGCCATCGGTATCGGTTGCAACAAGACCAAGCTCAATTTGAGTGAGCTCGCTATCATCCTGATCGATTGGACCTAATACGGTAACGGTATAAGCACCAGTATCATCAATCGTGATTTCAATAAGCGCGGTAGTGCCATCGCTAGCAAACAAGGTTGCAGAGTAAGCATCTATCGTCCAACTGGTCGATTCACCATTCGAGGTTAAGATTAACCCGATTAAGTTACCATCAACATCTAACTGCTCACTTGCAGCAGCAAATTGAATAGTTTCAACATCGTCTGAGCCGACATTGATCGCCACTTGACCTGCAGAATTGGTCACACCACTATCTGTAGATTCGTTCAACACAATATTGGAGGTATCTTCGATAAATTGAGGATCGCTACCATCTTTAATATTAATAGTAATGGTGGAATTTTCGCTCGAGTCACCATCTTTATCTGTCGCAAATACATCTAGCGTGATGGTTGCGGTATCATCCTCAGTATTACTTTGCTCTAACGGCTCATATTGCTCAACTTGGTAAGAACCATCGGTTCCCGTTAGCGTGACAATCAACACATCAATTTGTTGGTTCGCACCATCAAGATAATAATAACGAACCTCACCAGGGAACGTATCATCTAAAAATACCGGATTACCATTTGACATTAATCCCGTAGCGCCTTGAGATTGACCATCGGGTTGAGAAAGTACAAATTCAATACTTGCAACAGTATCACTGCCAATATCGATCGGAACTTGGCCGCTATAAATTTGAGGATCAGCTGTACTGGCATCCGCTTCGGTAATGTCGATGGTGGTATCCGTTAATACCGGCGCTTCGCCATCGGTAAATGAAACACTGATATTAATCGGTTCTTCGGTAGTTCCATCACTCGCGACCAGTGTATCGCCATCAGTATCGGAAATTTGAATAGGGACATCAAAAATAATTGAATCGGCATCGATATGATCGAGCGGTTGTTTTTGATCCAATGACATCACAACCGTCACACTACCGTCTGCATTTAATGTTGGTGTGAAAGTCAAAATGAAGATCACACTTCCATCCGCCGTCGTCCCCGTCACCGTAATCACACCTTCAGCATTCACAACTAAAGCGTCATCAACAGTCACCTCGCGCCCATTCGAGGTTAAATTTAATCCAACGATGCTTGATTTAAATAAATCGTAGTTATCAATCGTCAACGATGTTGGATCAAGATCATCATTGCTTGCTGCAATCGTGAAGGTTCCTGTACCTTTCGGGTTACCTGGGTATATCAGGCTTTGACCGTTATCATTCAAATCACCTTCACCAACGGTAATGCTTCCATCACCAGTGACATCAGAAGCACTAGGGTTCACACCATCATTAATCGTAAGTGTAATCGAAGATTCGGCGGTATCACCATCCATATCGGTGGCAATCACATCCAGTTCAAAAACGGAAGAATTGGTATCTTCAGGTTGATCAATAGGCTGGAATTGTTGAATAGTATAACTACCGTCTTTCGACTCATTATCAAAAATGATTTCTAATACGGGAATATCTGAACCGCCGAACTCTGCCGGTACAAAAACAAAAATACGTCCATCTACTGAGAGATCAGTATGGGTTACTTGACCGTTGGAGGTAATATCAAACAGGGCTTGTGCTTGAGCATCGGTAAGATTAAATGTGATCGCATCAATATGATCACTGTTAGTATCCAGATCTAAACTTTTCGCAATCACATCCGAGCTTCCCGCTTCACCTTCCGTGAGTTCTGTTGCTTGGGATGGAACATTAAATAGCGGATCTTGACCATCATTAATCGTCACAATGACATCAACCGGTGTTGGGCTACCATTGGCATCAACGAGCATGTCCCCATCGGCATCTTCGATTTGCACAGGGATAGTAATGTTTAATGCATCATCGACAATGCTGACATAGCTACCAGCCGTATCTACATGATCCAACGGGTGGTTTTGAGTGACCGTAATGTCAACATCAACATTACCGTTAGCATTTTCTGTTGGCGTTAGAACAATCGATAATACTTCCTCGGTTGTATCTACCGAGGTAGCACTAATGGTAATTTCACCAGTCGTTTCATCTTTTGAAATCGAGATGATGAGATCGCTACCATTCGAAGTTAATGCTTCAAGTTCTGTTTGCAATGTGGCCAGTACCGATTCTTCAATCACAAAAGTCGATGCAATTAATTTATCGGTCACTTGGTTGAGGGTGAAAGTATCTGATCCCTGTGCAGGGTAACCCGTAACAGGAGACAAGTCCCCTTCAGTAATAACAACCGTCGTACCTGTCCCTGTTGGATCTTGACCATCTATAATATCAATTAACGCTTGGGCCGATTCACTGATATCACCATCTTTATCAATCGCTACCACATCTAAAGCGAGATGAATCGTATCATCTGGATTATTAGCTTGCTCAAGCGGTGCGGTTTGAAGCACATCAAATGAACCATCATTATTCATCGTAATGGTCAGGATAGGATCGGTTGTGGTGCCTTCGATGTACAAGTAGATGATATTACCTTCAACGCTATAATCCGTTGCTTGACCATTACTGGTAATCTCTGCGAGGGTTTCTTGCGTGGCATTCCACTCAAAACGGTCTATTGCATCCGAGCCAACATCTAACGTCACATTACCAGAGGCGCTACCACCGGTTGCCGTTTCGTTAATTACCGCTAAATCACCGGTGCTAATGACAGGAATATCACCATCATTAATGGTGACGGTCACATTGGCAGGAGCAGTTAAGTCATCCCCGTCAGCATCTTGAATTTGGACTGGAATATCAATGGTGAGTGATTCACCATCCACATTGACATAAGTGCCAGTGCTATCGATATGATCAAGAGGTAGGCTTTGAGTCGCGGATATATCAACCACAACATTACCTGCGCCATCTTCATTTGGCGTCAAAGTAATCGAGAACACTTCATCACTGCTACTGGTTAAGTTACCAGTGATGGTAATGACGCCAGTAGTTGCATCCACATCGATGGTAATATCCAGAGCAGTGCCACCAGATGTTAATCCATTAAGTTCATCTTTTAATGGCCCTTCAAATAGCCCAAAAACGTCCCCCACAGCCGTTGGATCAATCGATAACGTCGAAGCGACTAATTTGTCAGTAGTTTGATTAAGCGTAAAACTGGTAGCTGGAGAGCTGACAGGGTAACCATTTGGATTAAGATCGGCCTCATCTATGGTCACCGTGGTATCCACACCGGTCGGATCAACACCATCAAGAATATTCACCACTAACGTTCCGGTGTTACTTGAATCACCATCTTTATCAATCGCATTTAATTCTAAGTTAAGATTGATTTGATCACCGTCAGAATTCAATTGCTCTAATGGTGCGGTTTGAACAATGCTATAGCTACCATCGGTATTGACGGTAATGGTTAAAATGGGGTCACTTTCGGCACTGCCACTGGCGAGGAAAACAATGATCTGATTTCCATCAATCACATAATCGGTGGCTTGATCATTCGATGTCAATGTATCCAGCGTGGCTGAATCAGTGCCGGCAACGAACTCAAAGCGGTCGATATAATCAGAGCCTAAATCAATCGTAATATTTCCCGTGGTGCCACCACCAGAAGAGGTTTCAGTATATTCAGCGGCATCACCGACCGTAATAACAGGCGCAACGTTATCTTGAACCGTCACGCTAACCTCAACCGGGTTAGTCAAATAGTCGCCATCGGTATCTTGAATTTGCACCGGTGCTTTAATCACAATATCGTCAGCGGTAATCGTGACATGACCGTTAGAGCCTGTGGCGACAATATGATCCAATGGTACGGTTTGATTCCAGGTTAATGTAATGGTGGCATCATTACCGTCAGTCCCACTATTAACCGCAGACAAAGATAAGGTAACGACCACATCACCATTTAATGTTCCTTCAATCGCCCCGGTCTGGGCATTCACAGCAAAAACAATGTCATCCGCACCATTGTTGGATGTGAGCACTTCATTTAAATCAGCGATTAACTCTGCTAGATAAGACGAATCTTGTGGATCAAATACCACTGAGCTTGGATCAAGGCGATCATCACCGGCTTCCACATTAAAGCTTGTCGAGCCAGAATCTGGGCCTGCTGGGTCTAAATCGGGTTCCAGGAAAGTCAGAGAAGCGGTGCCACCACCAACAGCATCAGCACCATCTAAGATGGTAATTACCGCAGTACCATCCGCACTATCATCATCAAAATCGGTTGCACGAACTAACGCATCAATCGTAATAGAAGCTGAGTCATCCGTACCATCTGAGGTAATTTGGTCAAGTGGGCCCGATAAAGTCACGGTATATTGCCCATCAAGTTCAATCACGATTGACAGTATTTGATTACCTTCACTATCGGTTAAGATCAAGGTATTACCGTTCACTGTCACCGTTGTGGTTAGACCATTACTGGTAATACCGGCAAAATTCACTTGTTGATCAGCGGGTAAAAACTCTAACGTTTGAATATTATCGGAGCCAACAGTAAGTGGAACACTCCCTGTTTGAGTATCGGCATTTTCTTGTAACACTGTTCCTGTATCTTGAACAAAGCTTGGATTGGTACCATCGATAATATCAATGTTGGCTTGACCAGAGTTACTTTGATCACCATCGTTATCAAATGCCGTCACATCCAGTTGCAGGTGGATGGTATCGTCAGGATTATTGGTTTGTTCTAACGCGGCGATTTGCGTTACTTCAAACGTGCCGTCATTTTGGATCGTAATCGTTAAAATTGGATTGGCTTCATTACCCGGCACATAAACGATGATTTGATTGCCCGTTACTTGATATTCAGTCGCAACGCCATTAGTCAATAAACCTTCCAGCGTTTGTTGATCAGCATTAAATTCAAATCGTTCAATCGCATCCGAGCCAACGTCTAACGTCACACTACCTGATGCCGTGCCACCAGCCGCTGTTTCCGTGATTTCAGCTAAATCACCACCACTCAATTGAGGTACTTCACCATCGACAATCGTCACCTCAACGTTAACTGGTGAACTTAATAATGTACCATCCGATTCTTCTATTTGAATGGCTGTATTTATTTTTATCTGATCGCCATCTATCGTCACTAAGCCTGTGCTATTACCGGTTTCAAGATGATCTAGAGGTTGAAATTGAGTCACCGTCACCGTCACTAGAGTACCTTCAAATAAAACCGTACCCTCAATAGCTATAGATAAAACCAGATTACCGTTAGCATCTCTCCCTTCAATGACCGTGTCATCACCATCTTTAAAGGCAAAGGTAATCGATTCGCCATTAGCGGTTTTTAACTCGGCACTCAATTCATTGATCAGCGTATTCACTTGGCTTGCATCAAACTGAACAGTATCGGCAAGCAACCTATCGATACCAGGTGCTACACCAATCGTCGTGCGACCCACAACTGGATAGTCATTAGGTTGTGTATCGGCTTCAATAATCGATATCTCGCCAGTTTCACCACCAGTCGGTACATCACCATCATCGACCGTGATCACAACCGTACCAGGAGCGGTATCGCCATCACTATCCATGGCCGTAATCGCAATCCCCACTTCAGATTGGTTCGTTGTTCCCTGATCAAATGGTCTATGTAGAGTAGCGCTATAAGAGCCATCGTTGTTAACTTCTAAGGTAAACACAACTTGGCCTAAAACATTATAAACCGTTAACGTTTGACCATCGACTTCATAAGTTGTAGGAAAACTTTGGCTGGTCGCCCCGTCTAAAAGAGGTTGATTAACATTAATTTGAATTGAATGAATCTCATCGGAACCAACATCTAAAGGTACTTGCCCATTTTTTGTAATCCCTAAATCACTGTCTTCATCAATAAATATGCCCGGATCAGCATTGAACCTTACATCAACCCCATCCTTAATACCGACATCAACGAGAATCGGCGAGTTCAACTCATTTCCACCAATATCTTGGCCTTGGATGCTTAGATTGATTGTGATTTGATCATTGGCATTAGACACTAACCCTGTTGAGTTAGCTGAAGGTAGGTGATCAAGTGGCTTTGCTAAATTAACCTCAATATCAACCTGTACATCACGTCCATCGGGTGAAGAAGTATTGATCTGGATGGTTAAATAAACTTCGCCGTCTAGCGTCCCGATAATTGAATTACTATCTGCATCAAAAACAAAAGACAGAGGTTGGCCGCCAGAAGTAAGTTCTGCGTTTAACTCTTGCAACAACGAAGCTAAAGATTGGGGTTCGAAAGTAAATGTATCCGGTTGAAGTGCCAACGTTCGCGATTCAACCAAAACCGATTGCTGAAGAATAACTGGATAACCTCGGTTATCGCTATAACCTAAAGGTTGTAAGTCTGCTTCTGTTAGTGAAATTGAAGCGGTTTCGCCTCCGGGTGCTTTCACAATCGGAATGCCATCATCCGCGCTATCTTGTGACAATTCCTCATCAAAGAAACCAACCGTATCGTAACCTGCTTCGGTTAATATGGCATCGCCATCATAATTAACTTCAACAAAACCCGATGAAGCTGTTTGAACGATCGTTAACGGCTGATCTTGTGCATCTTCATCATCTTGATCCGCATCAACGTTGGTATCTGGTTGTGGGTCTTGATTGTTATTGTCTTCATCTGAATCTTGTGGTGGTGGCATGTGCGCACGAATAATCGCAATATCTTTATCTGTCAGTTGAGAGTTTTTCAAATCATCAATATTGACACCATCGGCTGAAGATAATTGAGCAACAGTCAATACACCATTGGAATTGACTGTTACACAAGTAACACAGTTAACCTCAACAGTTTGAGAGCCAGAAGTCGTATTAATAACATACTTAGCATTTGGATTAGCCCAGACTGAATCAGAATGAGAAAGGCGATACTCTCCATCAATTTGGGTTAATGATTGGGAATGATTTCCAACAAAAACCTCGCCATCAACAACAACAATTTTTGCTTGATTTGAGTTCACCATATCCATACTACACATCTCACTTTCAGATTCACTAACGAACGCATTATCAATATTTATAGACATCGCGTATCGACATCACATTGATACTTAAACCGCATATAAGCTACTTTTAAGCTGGGTGTAGACAATTTCATCATATAACAACGAGTTAAATGCCAACCTATACGCACCGCAAATAATAGCGGTAAAACCCATGAGCCACACTTATAAGTAATTGATAAACTTATATGAAATGACTTTACCTACACACCAATGAAACATAATATATACATAAATAAACAACACAACTCACAATATTCACTTTTCCCTTATTTTCTTATTTTTTTCCATTAATAGTGTAGAAGTGGTGCCGTAAATTTGTAAGAAAATGCATCACAAAACTAAACATTTTTCTACAAAACATTAACTTAGACACAGAAGAGTAAAAGCCAAATTTGCTATGTTTAACGCTTATAAATTGAAACGGAATTTCTATGACTAAAAGCTCTACATCAGTATCAAAAGAGCATATGGATTTTGTCGATGACAAATCCACCGCACTGCTACTCAATACGCCAAAGAGTGCTCGCGTTATTTTGTGGATCATTGCGGCTTTTTTCGTCTCATCCATCATTTGGGTCTCATTAGCAAAAATCGATAAAGTGACGACCGGTACCGGTAAAGTTATCCCTTCTTCTCAAATGCAAATAGTGCAAAACTTAGAAGGCGGTATCGTAAAACAAATGTTGGTTAAAGAAGGTCAGTCTGTAGAAAAAGGCCAGAAGTTGCTGCTTATCGACGATACGCTTTTCCGCTCCAATTACCGAGAGAAGAGTCAAGATTTAGCCAGCTTGAAAGCAGACAGTATTCGCTTAAACCAAACCATTAAAAGCATCACAATCAATAATGCGGCTCCAAATTGGCAGGAAAAAGTTATTCTTCAGATCAATTCTCTCAACTTCGATAAAGAGTTTTCTGCTAAGCACCCTAAATTAGTCTCTCAAAAACAGAATGAATATCGTGATGTGATGGCTAACTTACAAAACCAGTTACATGTGACGTCACAACAGATCAGGCAAAAACAACAAGAACTCAACGAAACCAAAACTCGCATCAACATTTTGGCGAGTAACTATCAAATTATTCAACGCGAATACAGTATGACCAAGCCATTAGCGGAAGAAGGCGTCGTACCGGAAATTGAATTGCTGCAATTACAACGCTCAATGAATGATAGTCGAAAAGAGCTGACTTCTGCGCGAATGAAATTACCTGTCACGGAATCAGAGATCACAGAAGCCACCTATAAATACACCAATATTGCATCCGATTTTGTAGCGAAAAGCCAACAAGAGCTGAGTGATGTCAGTAATAAACTTTCAAGCATGGCGGAAACCCAAGTGGGTTTAGAAGATAAAGTCAGCCGAACCGTCGTCACCTCCCCGGTAAAAGGCACAATTCAAAAAATTCACGTGAATACCATCGGTGGGGTTATTCAACCTGGTATGGATTTAATTGAGATTGTGCCAACAGAAGACACGCTATTAATTGAAACCAAAATCGCCCCTCAAGATATCGGTTTTTTACACCCCGGCTTAAAGGCTATCGTGAAGTTTACCGCTTATGATTTTACGAATTACGGCGGTCTCACTGGTACGTTAGAAACCATCAGTGCGGATACCGTTCAAGATGAAGAAGGTAATAGCTTCTATCAAGTGAGAATACGCACCGATCAAAGTGACTTAAAAGATTCAAATGGTGATGACTTACCGATTATTCCGGGCATGACAGCGTCAACCGATATCATCACGGGTAAGCGCACCATATTAGAATATTTGCTCAAACCGATCCTCAAAGCAAAACATACGGCACTGAGAGAATAATCATGAAAGATCCCCTATTATCATCATTGATTTATATCAGCCATTATTATGGACAACCTCACTCTGAGCCGTCGATTGTTAGCGATCTACCATTAACCAATGGCAAATTAACACCTGATATTTTTACCAGAGCCGCAGAAAAAGCGGGATTAATCGCGAAAGCAGCGCAACTGCCGCTACTCGATATTTCTCCGATGCTATTGCCCGTGATTGCGATGCTGAAAGATGGCACCAATTGCGTCATTCTTAGCATTGACCGACAAGCCAATGAAGCCGAAATCGTCCTTCCTCATTCTGAAGGTATTGCTCACTCAATCAACATTGACGAATTAACCCAGCAATACACCGGCCAACTCTTTCTCGTAAAAAAACGCTTTCGTTATGATGAGCGCTCTCCCGAGGTGCTAAAAACCCGTGACGGCCATTGGTTTTGGAGCACACTATGGCAATCGAAAAGTATTTATCGCGACGTTCTGTTGGCATCCATTTTAATCAATATCTTTGCTATCGCGACGCCACTATTTACTCGATTAGTGTATGACAAAATCGTGCCTAACCTTGCTTTTGAGTCGTTATGGGTTTTATCAAGCGGTGTGTTTCTCATTTTTATTTTTGATCTCGCCCTAAAACTAGTTCGTTCTTATTTTATTGATATTGCTGGAAAAAATCCGACCTTCTGATCTCATCTAAACTGTTTAATCGTGTGGTAGGTGTGAGGTTGGAATCCAAACCCGCTTCGGTAGGCGCATTTGCCCGACACCTACAAGAATTTGAATCGATTCGTGAGTTTTTAACCTCTGCGACTGTCGGAGCGTTAATCGATCTGCCTTTTGCTCTCTTGTTTTTATTTGTGATTTATTTGGTTGCAGGCCCACTGGCATTAGTCCCGTTAATCGCGGTGTTAATTCTTGCAATCTACAGCTTTCTCATCCAAGCGCCGCTACGACGCTCAATTGAGGAAGGCTCTAAACTTTCATCACAAAAGCATGCCAACTTAATTGAGAGCCTACATAAGTTGGAAACACTCAAAACCTTCAATGCTCAAAGCCAGTTTCAATATCGCTGGGAAGAGTCGGTTGCCCACATGTCTAATTGGAGCATCAAGACTCGCCGGATCACCGATTCCGTACAAAGTACCGCGGGGTTTTTGCAGCAATTTGTCTCGGTATCCATGATCATCGCTGGGGTATATTTGATCGCAGATGGCCAATTGACGATGGGCGGATTAATCGCCGCTACCATGTTAAGTGGCCGAGCGGTCGGGCCATTAGTGCAACTTTCGATGTTATCGACACGCTATAACCAAGCCAAATCCGCCATGACCATTATTGAACAAGTGATGGATATGCCAATGGAACAAGAAGAAGGCAAACGTTATATTCATCGCCCACAGCTGCAAGGTAAAATTCAATTTGATAACGTGAGTTTTCACTACCCAAATAGCAAAACCTACGCGCTCAAAAATATCAATTTCACCATTGAACCAGGGGAAAAAGTCGCCATTATTGGTCGTATTGGTTCAGGGAAATCAAGCATACAACGGTTAATGATCGGACTGTATAAAGCAACGGAAGGCTCCGTTAAACTTGATAATCTAGATATTAACCAACTGCACTACAGCGATGTCAGAACCAATATCGGCTGCGTGCCACAAGATTGCGCCCTGTTCTTTGGCTCTATTCGTGAGAACATCACCTTAGGCAGAACGCATATCTCTGATGAGCAAATATTAATTGCTGCGGAACGGGCAGGTGTCACCGACTTTACCCAACATGATGAATCGGGCTTAGATAAGCAAGTTGGGGAAGGCGGCGCCGCACTCTCTGGTGGGCAAAAACAAGCGATCACCATTGCTAGAGCATGGTTAACTCAACCACCTGTGCTACTGATGGATGAACCAACGAGCCAAATGGATAACCGCTCAGAAAGTCTCATCAAGCAGCAGATTAAGGCCCTATCGGACAATGAGACCTTAGTGTTAATTACCCATAAAGCCGAAATGCTGGATTTGGTTGACCGCTTAATTGTGCTTGAAAGAGGTCAAGTTGTGGCTGATGGGCCGAAAAACGAAGTGCTTAAACGCATTACAAGTTCTAAAGCCACCGCCGTTTAACGTGATGTTGATGCGATGCTCACTTGGCATTCTGGTAATTGATATTCAAATGGTTGCCCACAAAGACTACCTTGTGGGCCGAGTTTATCTAACGCGCGCCCGATTTCGGTCATGGCTAACCAACGGTTTTCACACCATAGCGGTGATAACAAGGTTGGCCTTCTTGCCGCCGCCGATACTCGATGATAAATAATATGCGCGGGCGTTCGACGAATGATCTCTGTTGCTACCTCTACATACTCATCCATTTCTGGGGCTTCTAAGCGCCCTGCTTGCCACGCTTTGGCCATAGTACTGCCTTCTACAATATGCAGTGGATGCAGCTTTAAACCATCAGTACCAACCTCAAGCACCTTCTCAAAGGTATCGAAATAATCGGTTTTCGTTTCTTTAGGCAAACCGATGATTAAATGCGTGCACACTTTGATGCCTAATGCTCTAGCGCGTTTGGTTATTGCTGCATAACAAGCAAAATCATGACCACGATTAATCCGTTTTAGTGTCTGATCATTGGCGGTTTGTAACCCAAGTTCCAACCAAATCTCATAACCTTGCTGAACATAACCACTTAATAAGTCCAAGACCGCATCAGGCACACAATCAGGGCGTGTCCCAACACATAACCCCACCATATCCGCAGACTCTAACGCCTCTTCATACATAGCCTTAAGGGTTTGAACTTCCGCATAGGTATTGGTATAGGCTTGGAAATAAGCGAGGTATTTTTTAGCACGCTTAACTTCACCAGCGCGATCCGTCAGTTGAGTATTAATAGGTTTAATTTGAACATTTTCATCAACAAACGAAGACACATTACAAAAAGTACAACCACCGCGACCAATCGTACCGTCGCGATTTGGACAGCTAAAACCACCGTGCAAAGTCAGTTTATGCACTTTTTCACCATAACGGTGCTGTAAGTCTTGGCCAATCGTGTTCACTAACTCATGCAGTTGCATCATACCCTCGGTGTGTCATCGACAAGAAAACCGAGGAGTATAATCAAGCCGGATCTATCAAGCTTTACGTCAAATCAAGAAAAGTATTATTGAAGCACTTCTAACGAATCGGCATCAATCGACGTACTGTTCCAATCTTTTTCCACTTCACCGCGAATAACGATAGTGTTCTCCGGGGTTACGGTACGCCCGTACCAAATATCATCGTCAATCTCGACCGCGATCTCTCCGGTTGAATCTTGGAACATATAATCTTCATCGCCTAGAGACATCGTCAACTGACCAGTTAACTCAACTTTGGTATCATCATTGGCATTCAGCGCACTGATTACATCACGAATAATGCGTTTTGATTTAGTGGGGCCTTTAAAACCACCTTTGTTTTGTTGCGCAGCTGGCTCACTATTGGCATTGATCAGATGATTTTCAGCGAATGCAGGGGCAGCAACTAAACTCAAAATACAGGCCAAAACTAACTTTTTCATTCGATAACCTCTTCACACATATCGATCATGATGATAAGCACCTCGGCTTACCACCACATTGGTGGTTTAATGGCAGTATCATGCCACTTCTAGCGTGAAGGGAATGTGAAAATTCTTACACCGATCCGACATTCTCTTAAAAATCATCACCACACTCGATATCTTGCGAGCGTTCCAAGCGATATTCTTTTGGCGTTTTATCGAACGTTTTTTTAAACACTGAATACATATATTGCAAAGATGGATAGCCGCATAATTCGGCAATTTCAGAAATGGGTAATTCTGTTGACTGAAGCAGGCTCCCGGCTCGTTCTAACTTAGAATTGTGTATCTCTTGGTGCAGTGAGTGACCTCGTTCGTCTTTAAAACGTGTTTCCATATTAGAGCGAGAGATGCCAACGTAATCGAGCACTTGTTCAACCTTAATCCCTTTACAGGCATGCTGACGAATAAAGTGCATAGCTTGAATAACAAAGGGATCTTTCAAGGCTTGGAAATCGGTACTTTGTCTTTGATACACCTTGGTAGGAGGCACTAACACTCTGGCATGTTTAACCACTCGGCTTGATACGCCCGTCGTCTCCGTACTTTGTTTTTCAATCAATCGATGCAGCATTCGAGCGGCTTTATGCCCCATCGATTTGCAGCCTTGTCCGACCGAACTTAACGATACGCGAGTTAAATAGCGCGCCAACTCTTCATTATCAATACCAATCACAGAAATACGATCAGGCACCATAATATTTAAATGATCGCAAGCTTGTAACAAATGTCTGGCTCTGGCATCGGTCACTGCAATAATGCCCGTTCCAGCCGGCAGCATTTGCAACCAATCAGACAAGCGGTTCATATCGTATTGCCAAGTTTGAGGGGTGGTCTCATTTCCTAAATAAGTCGAATAAGGATAGCCTTCACTCTCAAGAATTTGGTTAAATGCTTTACGACGTTCGTGAGCCCACCCAAGTGGAAATGACGCCGGTAACCCATAAAATGCGAAACTCTCTATGCCTTTATTTTTCAAATGCTGAAACGCCATATCCACAATGGCATGATTATCGGTAGCAACATAAGGCACCGAAGGATAATCCTCATCCGACTGATAAGACCCACCGACACCAACCACCGGAATTTGAATATCCGATAATTGAGAAATAACCTCTAAATTATCAAAATCTGCAATCACCCCATCACCTTGCCAATTATGAAAATTATTCATATTGGTGGTGAAGTCATCCTCTAAAAAAACATCCCAATCACATTGGCTTGCTTGTATGTACTCACCAATCCCTTCGATAACTTGCCTGTCGTACACTTTATTGGCATTAAACAGAAGTGCAATTCGATATTTCTTATCCATAAGATTCTTTGTTGAGGATTCAATTCGATGAATTATAAAGACTTAACTGTCGGATTCTGTGACTAACCTTACGTTCATGAAATCTATAAAACAAAGAACTAAAAAACATAATTGTACAAATTTAGATAACCGTTAATGATAAAAATATATACGTAACCAAGGGATAGAATTATGTTTATCGGTATCGACTTAGGCACCTCTGGCGTTAAAGTGATTTTACTCAACGCGCAAGGGCAAATCCTCAATACTCAACAAGAATCACTGACGATTTCACGTCCACACCCCTTGTGGTCAGAACAAAACCCTGAACATTGGTGGCAAGCCACACAAACCGCCTTAGATAAAATGAGCCAGCAGCAAGATTTATCAACCGTTGAAGCGATAGGCTTATCCGGCCAAATGCATGGTGCCACCTTGTTAGACAATCATGGTGACATCATTCGTCCTGCTATTTTATGGAATGATGGGCGCTGTGAGGAGCAGTGCAAAGCGCTAGAAGAAATGGTACCGAATAGCCGCCAAATCACCGGTAATATCATGATGCCAGGCTTTACCGCACCAAAAATAAAATGGGTACAAGAGCACGAACCGGAAAATTTTGCGCGCATTGATAAAGTGCTATTACCGAAAGACTATCTCCGCTACAAGTTATGCGGACAATTTGCCTCGGATATGTCCGATTCAGCGGGAACCATGTGGCTTGATGTTGAAAAACGTGATTGGGATGACAGCATACTGGCGGCAACCGGCTTAGATCGCCAACACATGCCGGATTTGTATGAAGGCAATGAAATCACTGGGCAGCTTTACCCTGAACTGGCCAAGCAATGGGGTATGCCTACGGTTCCGATTGTCGCGGGCGCAGGCGATAACGCGGCGGGAGCGATTGGCGTTGGGATAACGAAGCCAGGACAAGCCATGCTTTCACTTGGCACTTCAGGGGTCTATTTTGCCGCCAGCGATGGTTTTATTTCTAACCCAGAGTCGGCACTGCATAGTTTTTGCCATGCGCTGCCCAATACTTGGCACACCATGTCGGTGATATTAAGCGCTGCATCTTGCCTAGACTGGGTCGCAAAACTCACCAATACGGCAGACGTCCCGACACTGCTAAAAAATGTCGAGCAAAACGCCAATCCAAATTCTGAAGTGATTTTTCTTCCTTATTTATCCGGCGAACGAACACCGCATAACAATCCAAATGCTAAAGGCGTCTTCTTTGGTATGACGCACGAAACGACTAGCGCCGATCTAGGCTTAGCGGTTTTAGAAGGCGTAGGCTTTGCGTTTGCCGACGGCTTTGATGCGCTGCACGTTACCGAATTTGTGCCAGAAGAAGTTTGCTTGATTGGCGGGGGCGCTCGCAGTGCTTATTGGCGTCAAATGCTCTCTAATATTACCGGTATGACCTTGGTATTTAGAGAAGGTGGTGATGTTGGTCCGGCGCTTGGTGCTGCTCGCCTAGCTCAACTGGCTGTGACACCAAATGCAGATATTGACACTATTTGCCCAGTTCCTGCGCTCGTGGAAACCCACCACTCCGATACAGAGACGCATCAAACCTACCAAGCCAAACGAGAAAAATTCCAACAGCTTTATTCTCAACTCAAAGGCTTATTTTAATTTTTACGATTTCAATAACGAAAATACAGGGTTAAGCGAAAGGATAAGCCTAACCCTCATTCTCCACTCACAATAGGCTTTGTTATGACAAATCAACTGACTCAATTACGCCAATTTACCACCGTGGTTGCCGATACCGGCGATATTTCCGCCATTGAAAAATACCAACCGCAAGATGCGACTACCAATCCATCACTCATTTTAAAGGCCGCAAGCTTACCTCAATACCAACCCTTAATTGAGCAGGCTATCGACTACGCGAAACAATTTTCTACGGATAACAAACAGCAAGTTGAATTGGCTTGTGATCATCTCGCGGTCAATATTGGCCAGCAAATTTTAACCATCATTCCTGGCCGAATCTCTACCGAAGTCGATGCCCGCTTATCTTATGATACCGAAGCCAGCATTCAAAAAGCCCGCCAGTTAGTCCAAATGTACAACGATAATGGTATTGCTAACGAGCGTATCTTGATCAAATTGGCTGCCACTTGGCAGGGTATTAAAGCGGCCGAAGTTCTCGAAAAAGAAGGGATTAACTGTAACCTCACTCTACTCTTTTCTTTTGCTCAAGCCAGAGCCTGCGCCGAAGCTGGTGTTTATCTAATTTCTCCTTTTGTTGGCCGAATCTTAGATTGGTACAAGAATAAGGAAGGCAAAGAGTTTATTGGTGCAGACGATCCGGGCGTCCAATCCGTTAGCCAAATTTACCACTACTACAAACAATACGGTTACCCAACCGTGGTGATGGGCGCAAGCTTTCGCAATAAAGAAGAAATTCTACAACTCGCTGGCTGCGACCGCTTAACGATAGGGCCTAACCTACTTGAAGAGCTTGAAGCTTCAACGGAAGCAGTGACAGCCAAATTGACCAGCACCGAAAACCATCAGACGGCTCCTACGCCTCTCACAGAAGCTGAGTTTTTATGGCAACATAACCAAGATCCAATGGCGGTTGAAAAACTGGCTGAAGGCATTCGTCACTTTGCCATTGACCAAGCCAAGCTAGAAACCATGATGGCCCAAAAGCTCTATACTCGTCGTACTTGAAGCTGCCGTTTTGTTGTCGGCGTTCATTCACCTCAATCACATAGACGAGCTATGCTCATAGGGTCTCATTCACTTGTTACCTCACCGCCACTCCAATGACTTTGGGCATAGCGGGTTTATGTCACTCTTACAAAGAAACGGGACTCGATTGAGTCCCGTTATTTATTTCAACTAATTTTATTTATCGAACCTAAGCGTAATGGTTAATCTTGGTTGTAGTAAGAATGGCACAACATATTCCAGTGCTGAGGTAGAACACGATTGTCGCCAACAACATTAACGGTTTGCGTAAAGGCGATATCAGTTGCTGACTTACCAATCATAATATCGAACTCTCCAGCCTCAACCACACGCTGATGGGTTGAATGCGTAAAGTTCAACATATCCACTGGTAACTCAAACACCACGGTTGTCGCGGCACCCGCCGATAATTCAACACGTTGGAAACCTTTTAGTTCTCGGATAGGTCGCACTAACGAGCACAGCTTATCTTTGACATAAAGTTGCACCACTTCACAGCCCGCCAGAGAGCCCGTGTTTTCGATCTCAACCGATACTTTAATCACGCCATCTTCAATCGCCACGCACTTATCTTCTATCTGCATATTGTGATAAGCAAAATCTGTATAAGTTAAGCCGTAACCAAAGTTGTATTTAGACCCAAAGTGATAAGCGATTGGAGTACCACCACTTTTTAACTTATGGTTGTAATAATACGGCACCGCGCCAGCATTTTTAGGAATCGATATAGTCAAACGACCAGAAGGCGCTTGATGACCAGCAATAATATCCGCAATCGCTCTCGCGCCTTCTTGCCCCGGAGCCCAGCCAAAGAGAACCGCCGCCGCTTTTTCTTCTGCGCCATTTAAGTTATATGGGCGACCACCTGTAACCAAGATGATCACCGGTTTACCTGTTGCAATCGCTTGGTCGATCAATTGCTGCTGAACACCGGGTAGGTCTAAGCTGTCGGTATCTGAACCTTCGCCGACCGTACCGGTTTGGAATAAACCGGCTAAATCACCAACACACACTAGCGCCACATCCGCTTTCTCAATCGTCTCGACCGCTTGCTGAATTTGGCTAGCATCCTGCGACACTGGCGAGGTCATGGTTTGATTCATCGCTAAATCCACATCCCCCGGGAAGACCGGAGCATTAGCATGACGCTCGGTTAAAATATCGCACCCTTTGCTGTACAGCACCTCGTTAAAGGTATTTTGTAACGCCTCTAAAATTGTTGGACACACTTTACCGCTGTCATCAATGCTGCTTAAAATTAAGTGTACAGGGAAGCTATACCCCCCCAACAATGCCAATTGGTCATCGGCGGTTGGTCCCACTACGGCTAATTTTTGTTGTTGATTCAAAGGTAAGGTGCCGTTATTTTCCAGCATGACGACCGATTGCAGCGCCACTTGGTAGGCCAATTCTTTGGCTTGTTCACTTTGCAGATCAATCGATGATTCATCGCAATATGGGTTTTCAAATAAGCCCATCTCAAATTTTACTTTTAAAATTCGAGCCACTATTTCATCGATTTTTTGCTCGCTGATCAGCCCTCTTTCTAAAGCAGACTTTAGCTGACTAGAACAAGCATCATCCGGCAGTTCAATATCCAAGCCGGCATTAAAGGCGAGTGCCGCGGCTTCCGCTTTATCTGCGGCAATACCATGATGACTGGCCAGTAATTCTACGCCGCCGTAATCGGCCACAATCAAACCATCAAAACCCCATTGCTCGCGTAACACCTCCGTTAATAAATGATGAGAGGCGTGACAAGCTTCATTATCAATATCGTGATACGCCGGCATTAAAGAGCCAGCATTTCCCAACTTCACTGCCATTTCAAACGGCAGCATAAAGGTATCGTTGAGTTCCTTAAAACCAAGATGAACCGGCGCATGGTTACGCGCGCCTTCACTAAACGAATGCCCGACATAATGCTTTAAGGTGGCAAGAAGATCGCGCTTCTCCCCTTGTAACCCTTTGACATATTCGGTGGCTAATACACCAACATGATATGGATCTTCCCCTAGCGTTTCTTCGGTTCGCCCCCAACGAACATCTCGAGACACATCCAATACCGGCGCCAAACCATGATGAGCACCAACGCGGCGAACTTGCTGACCAATCACCTTCGCCATGTCATGAATGAGCTCAGGATTCCAGGTGTGGCCATAGTTCAATGACGACGGAAACAAAGTGGAATCTTTCGCCATCAAACCGACAAGACACTCTTCATGTGACATCGCTGGAATCCCCAAGCGAGTCTCTTCGACCAAGTATTTTTGCAATTGATTAAGCGCAGCGACTCCATCATTAGGGGTAATCACTTGAGTACCCAACGGACGTGTGATCTGCCCTAACCCATGCTTTAAACGCTCAGAAATCGGTTTTCGAGCATCCTGACCGCCCATTTCTAGCTCACGGTCTTGATGCTCACCATCTGGATTCAAAATTAACCACTGCGCCCCAAGTTGAGCGATTTTTTCTTCCAGCGTCATTTGTGCCAATAAATCCTCAACACGCTGTTGCACTGAGGCATTTGGGTTTTTATAAATATCCATATCATTACCATTCTTATCAAAAAATTGAGATCGTTGTGAGGGCAATGACTACCCTCACGAATCTTAATCTCGTAACGTGACAGGCGAGCCGTGCGATTCATCCTTATTCTTGTCATCCCATAGTTTTTCTAGCTCTTCTAAAGACTTGCCTTTTGTTTCTGGGATCCAACGGTAGACAAAGTACACCGTGAAAATGGCCATAACACCGTATACCCAGAATGGAAAACCACCATTAAACTCTTGATATAAGTAGCTCGCTTTATCGTTCATCATTGGGAAAGTTTGAGACACTAAGAAGTTAGAAAACCATTGTGCAAAAACCGCAATCGATAACGCTTTAGAGCGTACAGAGTTCGGGAACATTTCCGATAATAGAACCCAAGTCACTGGCCCTAATGAAATCGCAAACGCCGCAATATAAAGCAGCATAAAGAACAGAAGATAACCGCCAATTGCATCTAAATAAGCCGCAGTACCAATGGCCAACATACTCACCGCCATGGCGGCTGCACCAAACATCATTAATGGCTTACGGCCAAATTTGTCTACGCTGTAGATCGCAATCACAGTGAAAGTCAGGTTGACCGCACCAATCAACACAGTTTGCAGTAACGCAATGTCTGTGGTCGATGAACTAAAGCTTTTTAGAATCGTTGGCGCGTAATATAAGAAAACATTAATCCCCGTTACCTGTTGTAAAACACTTAATCCGATACCCAAGATCAAGATAGGAAGAATGGCTTTCGAAAAAGGGCTCACTTTTGTCCCTTGATGAGAAAGTGAAGATTCTATCTCTTTCCATTGTTTATCAAAATCATCCCCTTTATTGAAAGAGGCAATCAGCTTTCTCGCTTCGACCATTCGGCCTTTCATGGCTAACCAACGCGGTGTTTCAGGTACCCCTAGCAGTAACACAAAAAAGAGCCCTGCGGGTAAACACTCAGAGGCAAACATATAACGCCACCCGACCGAATACAGCCACTCATCGTTTCCAAGTAGTGCAATGCCATAATTGACAAAGTACACGACTAACATACCAAAGATGATCGCGAACTGATTACATGAAACCAAGCTGCCCCGCTTACTGGGCGGTGCAATTTCGGCGATATACATAGGCGAAACCATAGAAGCAATACCAACCCCTATCCCGCCAAGTACGCGATAAAAAATAAAGCTCGAATAAGTACTACCAGTGACCCAATTCAACGTTTCAGGCAGCGCAGAACCGACAGCAGAAATAAAAAATAAAATAGCAGAAAAAATCAGAGCAGAACGTCTTCCATATTGACCACTAATATTTCCCGCCATCAGCGATCCCAACACACACCCAATTAATGCCGATGACGCGGCAAAACCTAATTGAGCGGGTGTTAATTTAAAATACACTTGTAAGGAATCGGCAGCACCGGAAATTACAGCAGTATCATAACCAAATAATAACCCACCTAAGGCCACTGTAATGGTTATTTGAAATATACTCTTTCTATTTATCATTACTTACATCCCCATTTAATAAACAGCTAGATCACAAATAAAAATTTGAAAACCTAAAATATTAATAAGATAACGATATTATTGTTCACATAAGGTGATGAAAGATAATATTACGCAATATGTTAAGCAGATTACTTTATTTCACATTTGAGAGTTTGACGACAAAAAATGCAGCGACCTAGAATGGGATCACACAAGTGATAAAATATTGATGAAACTATGAAACACAGCGCATCTAATCCAATATTGAGAGATAAAGCACAATAAACAAATAGATGAATTTGATTATCAAATTTCATAATTGAGCAAATAGACTTCTACAGCAATGATTAATTCACACCAACACAAACACGGAATGAAGATCATGACTGAATTTTTTAAAAATGTAGCACCGGTTAAATTTGAAGGTAGTGAAACCACCAATCCTCTCGCTTTTCGTCATTACGACGCAGACAAAATGATTTTAGGCAAATCGATGAAAGAGCATTTACGATTTGCTGCTTGTTATTGGCATAACTTCTGCTGGCAGGGCCACGATATTTTTGGTAATCCAGCTTTCGACCGTCCATGGCACCAACCTGGTGACGCAATGGAAATGGCAAAAATGAAAGCTGACGCTGCTTTCGAGTTTTTCAGCAAACTAAACGTGCCTTACTACTGTTTCCACGACGTTGACGTTGCACCAGAAGGTAACTCTCTAAAAGAGTATGTAAACAACTTTGCACAAATGGTGGATGTTTTAGAGCAAAAGCAATCTGAAACTGGCCTAAAACTGCTTTGGGGCACAGCGAACGCATTCTCAAACCCTCGCTATATGGCGGGTGCTGGCACTAACCCTGATCCTAAAGTCTTCGCTTATGCCGCGACTCAAGTCTTTAATGCGATGGGCGCAACCAAGCGTCTGGGTGGTGAAAACTATGTACTATGGGGTGGCCGTGAAGGTTACGAAACACTACTCAACACCGACCTTCGTCAAGAGCGTGAGCAACTCGGTCGCTTGATGCAAATGGTGGTGGATCATAAACACAAAATTGGCTTTAAAGGCACCATCTTAATTGAACCTAAGCCGCAAGAACCAACCAAACACCAATATGACTACGATACGGCAACGGTTTATGGTTTCTTAAAAGACTTCGGCCTAGAAAAAGAAATCAAAGTTAACATTGAAGCCAACCACGCAACGCTTGCAGGCCATAGCTTCCAGCACGAAGTCGCAACCGCCGCGTCTCTTGGTTTACTCGGCTCTATCGATGCCAACCGTGGTGACCCACAACTAGGCTGGGATACTGACCAATTCCCGAACAGCGTAGAAGAAAACACCCTGGTAATGTACGAAATCCTAAAAGCAGGTGGCTTTACAACTGGTGGCTTCAACTTCGACTCACGCGTACGTCGTCCTTCCATTGATGGTGAAGACTTATTCTATGGCCACATTGGCGGTATGGATACGATGGCGCTATCACTAGAGCGTGCCGCTAAGATGATTGAAAATGACCAACTATCTAAAAACATTGCGCAGCGTTATGCGGGCTGGAATGAAGATCTTGGCAAGAAGATCCTAGCGGGCGATATGTCACTAGAAGACGTAGCAAAATACGCAACCGACAACAATATTCAACCTGTGAAACAGTCAGGAAAACAAGAATATTTAGAAAACATTGTAAACAGCTACATTTATAAATAAGCCATAAAATTTAATTGGAGTTGTGGATCTTATCTACAACTCCAATTATTAGGCGCCAACATTAAATAACGATATAACTTTAAATTTAAACATAATAATAAACTCATATTAAATATCACATTCAACATCCAAACCAAAGTAATTGAAGCAATATAAATTAGGTCAAAAAAGATAGGCATTATTTACTGAAATGGCCTAAAAAATACAACCCGAAAGGTTGTGACTTCAAGGACGAAGTATATACCCAAAGTAATATTAAATTATCAAGGGTATAACGATATTTAACCGTAGTAATGAGTAATACCACGATTGTATATCCATAATAACGGAGAACATTTCATGCCTTACAAACATAACAATAACATTCATATTCTGAAAAAAAGCTGGAAGAAGGTCCTTTATCCAGCGGCGATTGCTGCCTCTTTAACTTCTTCTTTCGCTTGGTCCGATACCACCATTCGTATGCTTCACCTTGAAGCGGATCCCAAAGTTGTTGCCATCTGGGAACAAGTGGGACACGACTATGAAAAGGCGCATCCTGATCAACACATCAAATGGGAATACTTAGAAAACGAAGCGTTTAAGCAAAAGCTTCCTACCCTGCTTCAATCAGAACAACGTCCAGATATTTTCTATAGCTGGGGCGGTGGTAACTTCCAAACTCGCGTTGATGCCGGGCTTTTAAAAGACGTCACCAAAGAAATGCAAGACATCAAACCTCGATTCTCTGAGGCCAGCTTTAATGCCTATAACTACAAAGGCAAACAGTACGGCCTGCCTTACATGGTGAGCCAAGTAGGCTTTTGGTATAACAAAAGCCTGTTTGCAAAAGCCGGCGTGGATGCAGAAAAGATCGTCACTTGGGATGACTTCTTAGACGCGGTTAAAAAGCTACAAGCTGCCGGTATCACCCCCATCACCACCGCAGGTGCCGACAAATGGCCAGTTCAATTTTACTGGACATTATTAACCATGCGTCAAGCTGGTCAGCAAGGCATTCAAGATGCGATTGATAAAAAAGGCCAAGGCTTTGCCAGTGAAGATTTCGTTAAAGCAGGTGAAGAGTTGAAACGCCTAGTCGATCTTAAACCTTTCCAATCCGGTTATCTTGCGGCTTCTTTTGGTAATTCATCCGGCAACTTTGGTGATGGCAAAGCGGCGATGCAGCTGATGGGAGACTGGAACTACTTATTCCAAGCTCAACAATCCATCAGCGGTAAAGGTGTGGGCGATGACAACCTAGGTTGGATGAACTTCCCTATTCTGAAAGATGGTAAAGGCAAAGCATCTGATACACTCGGCGGCATTGCTGGTTGGGTATTAACTTCCGATGCAAGCCCAGAAGCTGTGCAATGGTTGAAGTATTTCTCAAATATTGAAATGCAAAAACACCTTGCCAAGATCAACATGATTATTCCGGTTGTTAAAGGCGCAGATGAAGCCATTGAAAACCCATTCAAAAAACGTATTGCGCAAAATATTGCCAACTCTTCATGGCACCAATTATTTTACGATCAAGCGTTTGGCGCCAATGTCGGTAGTGTCGTTAATGACGTATCAGTCGGTATTGTCAGCGGTGCACTCTCACCTCAAGAAGCTGCAGAACAAGTACAAGAAGCGTGGGAATTTGAATAACCCTTCAAATCTTCGCCACTAATGCAGTAATCAATACAGCCGACTTCGGTTGTCTGTTCTAATCTTCTCGAGGCTTGCTATGAGTAATGATGTCACAACAATTGATGAGAAGCGTTCTGCTACGTCTTCGAATCAAAATGTCTCACGCTGGTTTAAAAAAAATAATCACGGCAATCGCCTACTAACATTAGTTTTATTTTTACCCCCAGCGTTATTGCTGTTTACTATTTTTGTTATTTTACCCATTGGTGAAGCGGGCTATTACAGCCTATTTAAATGGAATGGTTATGGAGAACCGAGTCAATGGGTAGAGTTCAATAACTATATTCGTTTATTCAAACACAGTGCGTTTGATACTGCGGTTTGGAATACCCTTAAAATCATTTTAATTTCTATCGTGGTTCAACTACCACTCGCGTTAATTGTCGCACTCTATATTTATAAAAAGAGTTGGACCAACAGCATTTTCCGTCTCATTTTCTTCTTACCTTATATTTTGGCTGAAGTGGCTGCCGGCCTTATCTGGCGCTTTGTCTTTGATGGCGATTACGGGGTCATGTCGAGCTTTACCGAAGCACTCAATACCGACACTTGGTATATCTTAGCCGATAGAAATTGGGCTTTCGTTGCCATTCTGGTGGTATTGGTTTGGAAGTATTTTGGCTTTCACATGATGATCTATATTGCCGCACTGCAAGGTGTACCTAAAGATCTGCTCGAAGCCAGTAAACTCGATGGTGCCACCCGTACCCAAGCGATTTGGTATGTAAAAATCCCGCTTATCATGTCGGGGATCACTATATCGATCTTCTTCAGTATCTTAGGGGCGCTACAAACCTTCGATTTAATTATGCCGCTAACCGGTGGTGGTCCATCTCACACCACTCATACCTTGGTTTCTTATCTCTATACCTTCGGAATCACAAGGATGAATGTTGGTTTTGGTAGTGCTGTCGGTGTGGTGTTATTTGTTTGCTGTGTGATCTTTGCGTTCACCTATCAAAGCACCATCATGAAAGAGAAAAAATAAGGAGTTCCCTATGTTTGCAATGCGTAAAATACGTTGGGGAAAATATATCTTCCTAATGCTGGTCGCCGGCTTTGTTTTAATTCCTATGTTTGCCACCGTATTAGGTGGGTTTAAAAGCTTAGGTGAATTACGAACCAACCCTTTTGGTTTACCTCACGTTTGGGAGTTTGAGTATTACGCTCAGGTCTTTGCCGATGGGTCGATTTGGCTACTGATGAAAAATTCGTTAATTATCGCGTTTTTCTCGGTACTGCTCACTTTGATCATTGGCACCATGACTGCGTTTACTTTCTCGCATATTAAGTTTGCCGGTTATAAATATCTCTATAACTATTTTCTCGTCGGCATGATGTTTCCGGCTGCGGCGGCCATTTTACCGCTGTTCTTAAAAATCCGAGATCTGGGTTTACTTGATAGCTTATCTGGTGTGGTGATCCCACAAGTTGCCTTTGGTTTGGGCTTTAGTATTTTGCTGTTTAGAACCTTCTTTGAACAACTGCCTTCTGAGTTATTTGATGCCTCGCGCGTCGATGGTTGCAGTTATATCAAGTTCTATTGGCATGTCATCTTGCCGCTATCCACCCCAATCCTCGCCACAGTAGGCGTCTTTGTGTTGGTCGCAAGTTGGAATAACTATTTACTGCCTTTATTGGTGCTTAATACAGAACAACACTATCCCTGGACGTTAGGCATCATGCAATACCGTGGTGAGTATGGTATCGAATGGAACCGCATCCTTGCTTACGTCACCGTCACGATTACCCCTGCCATCGTATTTTTCTTATTCGCACAAAAATACATTGTTGCAGGCTTAACTGGCGGCGCAGTGAAAGGCTAGCCTCACTAAATAGAATTATAAGGAACATTCCTATGGCTTCAGTTGAATTTAAACATATTGAAAAGACCTACCCAGGCAACGTACAAATCGTTAAAGACTTTAATCTTAAAATTGAAGATGGGGAGTTTGTGGTATTCCTCGGCCCATCAGGTTGTGGTAAATCCACCACTTTGCGCATGCTTGCGGGTTTAGAAGACATTACCGGTGGCGAAATTCTGATTAATGGCAGAGTGGTCAATGAGCTCGAACCGATTGAACGTGATATTGCGATGGTGTTTCAAAGCTATGCGCTATATCCACACATGACGGTGTATCAAAACATAGCTTTTGCCTTAAAACTGGCGGGCTTGAAAAAAGAAGAAATAGAGAAAAAAGTGCGCCCGGTGGCCGACATGCTACAGCTCACGCCACTACTGGATCGTAAACCGAAAGCCTTATCTGGTGGTCAACGTCAGCGTGTTGCGATGGGACGAGCAATGGTTCGTACCCCTGAAGTATTCTTATTTGATGAACCACTATCAAACCTAGATGCCAAGCTGCGTAATTCGATGCGTACCGAGATCAAATCGCTGCATAGAAAGATGAAAAAAACCACCATCTACGTGACTCATGATCAAGTCGAAGCGATGACATTGGCCGACCGTATCGTTATTTTGCGAGATGGGAAAGTCGAGCAAGTGGGCACCCCGCGAGAAATCTACCACTCTCCTGCCAATAAGTTTGTCGCCGGATTTATTGGCAGCCCAGCCATGAACTTTATCCCAGTCGGTCTCGATAAAGATGAAGGTTGGAATGTTGATATTGCGGGTCAAAAGCTAAACTTATCTGGCAAAATGAATGAAAGCCAAACCGAAAGCAAGGCCACGCTTGGCATTCGCCCGTGTGACATTCATATCACGCCTGATCTGCTCACTCAGCCATTACCAATCAAAGGTAAAGTCGAAAACTTAGAGCTGCTCGGCTCAACCATACAGCTGACAAGCCGCCTAGGCGATAGCCAAATCACCGTAGAAGCGCCATCCAGTCATGTGATTAACGAAGGCGATATGGCTAATTTCTATATCGACGGTTCACGCTTGCATATGTTTGATAATCAATCGGGATTATCCATCTATCAAGCTAATTAAACTGACAAGCCATATTCTCCAAGGCATCATAGAACGGAGAATATGGCTTTCTGCTGGCTACTTAAAGCAACAACAACGTAAAAAACATAATCAAACCAAGGTATAAACATTTTTGCTAAAGGCATGTACAAAATAGCTAACTCTTAATTTCCATGAGAGCTCTAACATCACTCCGTTCCTCTCATCAGTAGTATTGCTCGCAATTGAAAAATAACTGGATGAGAAAACTATGTATAAATATAAATTACCAGTGTTAGAAAAAGTTGGCTTTGGGGCCGGAGATATGGCGGTTAACGTGGTTATCTCTTCTATGATGCTGATCATCACTTTCTTCTACACCGATATCTTTGGCATCAAACCTTCTGACCTCGCGATGCTGTTTATCGTCGTTCGCTTAATTGATGCGGTAACCGATCCACTGATGGGCATGATCACCGATAAATTCACCTCTCGTTGGGGCCGATACCGTCAATATATGCTGTTTTTAGCCATTCCTTTTGGCATCTCAGTTTACCTCGCATTCAGCACACCCGATGGCGATTACAACACCAAACTGGTTTACGCTTATGCGACGTATATCTTTGTCACGGTGATGTTTACTGCGGTAACCATTCCTTATATTTCACTGATCAGCGTATTAACCGATGACCCAAAAGAGCGTTTATCGGCGAACGGCTACCGTTTATTCTTCGCTAAAATTGCGGCATTTTTAGTGACCATTATCGTGCCACAACTATCAACGGCTTGGGGCCAAGACAACCTACAACTAGGCTACCAATATTCAATGGGTCTCATGGGGTTAATGGGCACGCTATTATTCCTATTCTGCTTTGCCACCACCAAAGAACGTATTGAACACGTGGTTGATAAAAAGTCATTCAAAGAACAAGTTAAAATCTTAATGAAGAATGACCAATGGCTGATTTTGTGCGCAGTATGTGTCACCGGCACCATTGGTTATGTTATCCGTGGTTCAGTTGCGGCTTACTACGCAAAATATTACTTAGGTGGTGATGCAAGCACTATCTCAGCCTTCCTCGCAACCGGAGTAACGGCGGCCATTCTTGCGATGGTGGCATCCACTTGGATTACCAAGAAGTACTGCAAAATCAAACTATTCCGTTATAGCCAAGTCGCGGTATTGGTATTAAGTGCCATGTTGTATTTCTTCGTTGGACAAGGTGACTTTGCTCTCGCTTTCATTTTGTATTTCTTAGTATCCTTTGTCGTAGATTTACATGCTCCAGTCTTCTGGTCAGCCATTGCTGAAGCGGTAGACTACGGCGCATACAAAACCGGAAAACGAGTGTCAGGTCTAGCATTCGGTGGTATCTCATTTAGCCAAAAATTAGGTATGGGTATTGCAGGTGCGATTGTGGGTTGGTTATTAACGTTCTTTAACTATGTACCTAATGAAACTCAATCGGATTTTGCTTTAACAGGAATTGCTTTGATGCTGACCATCATTCCTGGCTTCTTCCACTTCTTAATGGGCGCATTCATGTTCAAATATAAAGTGACAGACAAGTTCTACAACAAGATCACCGCCACCAACATTCTTGAAGTAGAAGAGAACTTAAGCAATGTAAAACCGACTAAAAAACCAGTAACTCATTTCGCGAATTAAGGTAGCAGTATGACTGATTTCGTAAACCCAATTATCGAACAACGCGCCGATCCACATATTTATAAACACACCGATGGCTATTATTACTTCACCGCATCGGTGCCAGAATATGATCGCATTGAGATTCGCCGTGCTAAAACGATTAAAGAATTGAATACCACCAGCGAGTTAATTAACGCTTGGTATAAACCGGATGTTGGTCCATACAGCGATCTAATTTGGGCACCAGAGCTGCACTTTATTGATAACGCTTGGTATGTGTATTTTGCCGCAGCCCCTTCACGTGAGATTGTGGATGGCCTGTTTCAGCACCGCATGTACGCGATTTCCAACCGCAACGCTAATCCCATTACCGATGAATGGGTATTTGAAGGCCAAATAGACACCGGTATGGATACCTTCTGTTTAGATGCCACCTCATTTAGCCATAAAGGCATCAATTACTATGTGTGGGCACAAAAAGAGAATGGCATAGAAGGTAATTCAAACCTCTATATTGCAGAGTTAGAAACCCCGACCATGCTCAAAACACCACCGCAACGTTTAACCATTCCTGAATTTGAATGGGAACAAATTGGTTTTTGGGTCAACGAAGGGCCATCGGTCATTCATCGTCATGGGAAGTTTTGGATGACTTATTCGGCCAGTGCCACCGATGAAAACTATTGCATGGGTTTGCTCTATGCAAATGAAGACAGCAACCTACTCGACCCTGCAAGTTGGCATAAAGCCGAGCTGCCAGTATTTAGAACCAATTGGGATAAGAAGGTCTATGGGCCAGGCCATAATAGCTTCACAGTCGATGAAGAAGGTCATGATTTACTGGTGTATCACGCACGTGATTATACCGAAATTGAAGGCGACCCATTGTGGGATCCCAACCGACATACACGAATTAAGCGCCTAGAATGGGAAAATGGTTTCCCTATCTTTGGTGACGCCATTTAATTTTTCATAAGGTACTTGGACTATCACAGCTAAGTACCTTTTCTCATTTAAAAAGGAGCCGTTATGCTCACAACACTTTCTTCTCCAGAGACATTGATCTCTCCAAGTTCATTAAAAGCGTCACTAGAAGCGGGTCTATTCTCCGATGGTCAACCGGCGCGCGTTCACACCTTAAAAAATAGCCAAGGTATGACCGCCTCTTTTATGGATATTGGCGCCACTTGGGTAAGTTGCCAAGTCCCGACCTCAAAAGGCCAACGTGAAGTATTACTTGGGATGAAAAATCTCGAAGACTACCAATCTCACTCGGCATTTTTAGGCGCCACCATTGGCCGCTTTGCTAACCGTATTGGCAAAGGGCAATTTAGCCTTAATGACCAAGATTACCAAATCACCATTAATAATAACGACAATAGCTTACATGGCGGCGTTGAGGGGTTTGATAAAAGGCGCTGGCTAGTGAAAGAACACAGTGACTCACACATTACCTATAACCTCACCTCACCGGATGGCGACCAAGGCTTCCCGGGGAGTCTCACCGTTGAAGTGGCTTACACGCTAACGGAAAACAACCAAATCTGCATCGAGTACTCAGCATTGTGCGATCAAGATTGCCCAATCAACTTGACCAATCACGCCTACTTTAATTTAGACGGTGCCGAATCAGGTAAAACCATCCTTGATCACGATCTCATGTTATTGGCCAATGAATATTTACCCACGGATCAACAACAGATCCCGACGGGTGAATTACGCCCAGTTGATGGCACCAGTTTTGATTTTAAAACCGCCCACCCCATTCGAGAACGCCTTCTAGAAGATGACGACCAAAAGATGGCAAAAGGCTATGATCACGCGTTCACGCTGCCGAGCGAACTAACTGATGGTATTAGCCCTATCGCACAGCTCACGAGCTCAGATAAGCTGGTTAGCATGTCGGTCTTTACCGATAAGCCTGCCATCCAATTCTACAGTGGTAATTTCTTGGCTGGCACTCCATCTCGTGATGGTGAATATCAAGATCATCAAGGTATTGCTCTTGAAACTCAGTTCTTACCGGACTGCCCAAACCATCCAGAATGGCCAGCAGAAAATAAACGATTTATTGCGAAAAAAACCTTCTATCAATACCAAACTAGCTACCAATTTGAGGCGCACTAATGACAACGGCCTTAGAGAAAATGCGTGCCGGTGAGCGCTATGATATTAATGATGCCGATCTCATTGAAATCCGCGATATCACTCGTGATTTGACCTCCATTTATAACCAAACCCCTCGTCGTGAGCGAGGCAAACAACGTGAATTAATCGAAAAGATTTTTGCTAAAGTCGGCGACAATGTGCACATCGAAAAAGCGATGAACATTGATTACGGCATCAATACCACTATTGGTAGCAATGTCTTTATCAATTTTAACTTCGCTATTCTCGATTGTGCCCCGATCACCATTGGAGACAATGTATTCATTGGCCCCAATGCACAGTTGTATACGGCGCATCACCCCTTAGAAATTGAAGCGCGAAATCAACATATCGGCTTTGCGGAACCCATTACTATCGGCAACAATGTGTGGATTGGTGGTGGCTGTATTGTTCTACCCGGTGTGACGATTGGCGATGGTGCTGTGATAGGTGCAGGCAGTGTGGTAACCAAAGATATTCCTGCTGGTATGGTGGCTTTTGGTAATCCTTGCAAACCACATAAAAAAGCAGAGTAACCCTCTCCTGTCCTAAACTTCAAAGGTTGAATGATGTGGTCATTCAGCCTTTTTTTGTTTTCTAGATAAATATAAAGGTGGTACTACGAAAATCGCCACCTCAATATGATTTAGTTGAAGTGATAAACTAAATTTAGGTTAAACATATCTCCGCTAATACTTGCGTGAGAAATACCAAAACTTTCGTCATCAAAAGCTCGTACCCATTCGACATCAAAACTAATAGGCTTATTAGTACTAAACGACATCCCTGCACCATATAAAAAGTCAGTTTCCGACTCTGAATCTGAACTTACTGATATTTTTGTTTGCCCGAAACCTAATAGGCCATAAATTCTAAAATATCCATTATCATCTAACGGTAATATACCTTTCCCCAATACATTAAAGTGATTATTTACCTTAACTTTATAGCCACCAACCTCATCATCGCTAACACTTCCGTAACCTCTAGCTTCTATGGCAAAGTTTTTATGGAATTGGTATCCTAAAGCAACACCTAACATAGAATTATCGAAGTCTGCCTCTTCATTATTAATTTCTACATTTCCACTAACATCAGCATACGAATATAACAGCCCCATATACATATGAGGTTCAAGGTTATTGGCAAAAGTGGCTGGGGAAGCAAAGATCCCTAGCAAGCCAGAATAAATAAATATTTTTCTCATCATAAGTTCCCTTTAAAATCAAGATTAGAACTTATAGTTTAGAAAAACCTCAAATAAACATACCCATATTTTTGACATAAGCCTGACAAACGTGAAGTTTGTCACTAAGTTTTTATATTACAAGTAAATCATCCCTGTAATGATTTACTTGTAATATATTCAAACATAACTTTGACGTTTCAATATAAAGAGTGCTGCTATGATTTAATCGGCATACTGACAAAGGATGAAATATGGATCCAATATCACAAGGCGTGCTTGGCGCGAGTGCTGCATTACTAGTATCCAACAAACAATACCGAACTCATGCCGCGAAGGTGGGTTGTGTGGCAGGCTTAGCACCGGATTTAGACGTGTTAATAAAATCCAGTAGTGATCCCTTGCTGGCATTGGAGTTTCATCGCCAATTTACCCATTCATTGTTCTTCATTCCATTTGGTGGTTTGATTATTGCGCTGCTGCTTTGGCTTATCGTCTATCGTCAAATTACATTTAAACAAACCTTCTTGTTTGCCACCATTGGTTATGCGACTCATGGATTACTCGATGCCTTAACCACTTATGGCACTCAGTTGTTATGGCCGTTTTCGAACCAACGAATTGCATGGGACATCATCGGAATTATTGACCCGCTGGTTACCCTACCTTTGCTTCTCGCGATCATCATCACTTGTATTACAAAATCCAAAACGTGGATGGTTGCGGGGGCCAGTTTCTTTGCTTTCTATATTAGCTTTGGCGCGTTACAACACCATCGAGCACTAAAAACCACTGAGCAAATTGCCCAGCAAAATAAGCATTCCATTACTCGAATTAAAGCAATGCCAACCATAGGTAACCTACTCGTCTGGCGCACAATTTACGAGGCTAACGACCGTTATTACGTGAATGCGATTCGAGTTTCATTATTGGGTAAGACTAAGGTTTATCCCGGTCAATCTGTTGCTAAATTCAATATAAATAAAAGATTTCCAACCATCGACCATAACTCAACTCAGTACCATGATATTGCTCGGTTTAGCTGGTTTAGTGATGATTGGTTGGTGATGGATAATCCCTTATTAATAGGTGATATACGTTATGCCACGCAAGTCAATGGCATTGAACCGCTATGGGGAATTCAACTCAACCCGCAACAACCCAACCAACACATTCAATATCAGAGCAATACCGGGAATGGGAAAAGAGAATTAATGCCAATCGATATGATGTTTGATTGACAGAAAAGACAAAGCCCAAGTGAACCTTTTAAATAATAACTTGGGCCTAATTTCTATATGGCGGGCAAACGCCTATTAAATGCTGAGTTTAGCGTTTAAAACACCTTATCCCTTTCATTTTTATTCTTGTGGCTGATGGCCATTGAAACAAAATCGAAATTTATAACGTCATTTTACAGTGTAAATAGATGGAATATATTTCAGATTATCGACAATACATATAAGAAAAGGCTGAAAAATATCACAAGGTATAAAGTTAAGGTTAGCGATGATTAAGATTCATGATTCTTTAGAACTATTTCACTGCGCTTAGCCTTAGTTAACCCTTCAAACACCAAACGGTAAGATTCTGATAAGTAGTACTTCAGATCATCATCGAGTGCGCCAGTGGTTTCAACTTGTTGAATCCATTTCATACCTCTGCTGGCAAAGTAAGGGGCGGGAATATAGCCTGCTTCTTGTTTTAAAAAATCAAAATTGATGGGTGAGGCTTTGAAAGTAAATGCTGGCTGACCTGACTTACCGATGCTACCTATGGCAAAGACTTTACCGCCAACTTTCCAGACATGAGAATGATTCCACTGCATGACGTAAGTCGACGCGGTAAGGCTGCCACAAAATTGATTAAACTCATCATGCGTCATTGTGTTTTCACCATTAGGGTAGTTCGTGTCTCGTGTCTCGTGTCTCGTGTCTCGTGTCTCGTGTCTCGAATGATAATTTCGATGCCTGCATGTAATCCAGTGTTTAAAGCATTTATAAACGTTTTCTCGATGCAAGAAAACCTAAAAAAGTCGCCATCGTCGCTTGTTAGTTTTGTGCCCAAAGCTTACCTACTTCTACTGCTGCGATCGTGACACCAAAGCTAGAAATATTAGGTAACGTAGCATTATGATGCGCTCGAATTTGAGCACCACTAGCATGAGGCTTATCATGCGTAGTATGGGCATCTGAAACCAAAGTCACTGGATACCCAAGTCCAGCCGCTCTACGAACGGTTGTATCAACACAAAACTCAGAGGCGTAACCACACACAACTAAGCTCTCAACCTCTAGCTTTTTTAAAAGACTCTGAAGGGTAGTATCTAAGAACGAGTCTGGTGTTGTCTTACGCACAAAATGATCACCACTTTTTGTTACCAGACTAGATTGTATAGCCCAACCTTCACTCCCATGTTCGATAACAGTTTTAGGTTGTTCGTGCTGGATAAAGATGACTGGAACTGATTTTGCACGCGCTAACCTGGTAACTTCATTAATTTTTTTGAGTACTACTTGAGATTCAAATGGTTGAGGTTCTGGATCGAACAAAATCGACTGAACGTCAATAACTAATACCGCAGATTTCATTATATGCCTCTGGTAGGGTTAATCTTGTTTATCTGACCCTAAGTCAGGGTTCAAACCGTCAAATAAGTCTTGTAATTTCAGCATGCGTATTCCTAACAATTTAATAGACGGAAAAATCCGTCTATCATTCCACTCGCTTTTCTGTCCAGCAAGCTAAACATCTAAATACTTTAATAAAGTCAGACTTATCCCATATTTAAAAAGGATAAAATGCAGAGATAATCAGTCTAATTCTCCATTAAAAATTCATACATTCAAACTGGCTCTATAAATAATATCGGACTCACCATTCAGGCACTTCGTATCTCGAATAGTTCTCCCTAGAAACCCATTACTACATCACCTTCTCACGGTACAGTTTCGGGCTAAGTCCTGCCTTATTTTTAAATACCCGTGAAAAATAAAGCGGATCAGAATAGCCAATTAGGCGTGAAATTTGGTTAATCGAATAGTTTGATGTCACCAGTAGCTGCTTAGCGCGGCTAATACGTTGGTCATCACGCCATTGGGTGATGGTCATACCAATCTCATCGCGGAATAAATGCCCTAGGCGGGAAGGTGAAAGGCAAATAAGCTCGGCAAGCTGTTCGTTCGAGAAGTCTTCATTAAGGTGTTTGGCCATATAATTGACGACTTCGGTGATGCGTGGATCGACGCGCTTTTTAATCAAATTAGGCTGGTTCATTTTGCAACGAATCAAAATTTGCTCAAGCAAGTTTAAGCTCAACTCATCGACATAAGGCTCTTCAACTTTACTCAATGCTTCAATTTGTAAAAACAATTGGTTGAGCTTTTCCTGATCGTCAATTTGCACCCCTTTAGTAATGAATACACCATTGATGCACTCTTCCCATTTTAGACGGTTATTCCAGTAGGCACGTGGGCGGAAATAGATCCAGCGGTGGTGCCATTCTTCCGTTTGTTCAGAACGATGATAATAGTGAGGTACTCCGGTTGGGAAAAGGAGCAAGTCCCCTTCTTGCACTTCAAACGCATCATCGCCATGAAAGACCGTACCTTGGCCTTTAACCGTCAAGTTGATGATAAAGCCTTTCATGCCATTAGGACGATCGATAGTAAAATCGAGATCACCGCCCTTTTCTATTGGCGTTAAACCCGCGACCAAATGAGCATTAAAATCATACCCCGGTTTTAATGGATCGGTTTGCATTGTTGAATTCATAGCAGCAATTACCCTATATATGGGTTTTAATTCTTAATCGGAAAATATTGTTTTAATAATTGTGTTAATCCGTCACCCTGATTATCAGTGGTGCAGATAATTTTAGCATGTTTCTTTACTTCATCATGGGCGTGCAGCATGGCAATCGAGCCCCCAACCACACTCAGCATGGAGATGTCATTATAGTTATCACCGGCTGCAACCGCATGTTTTTCATCAATATTTTTCGTAGCCAGGTAATCAATCAAAGCTTTACCTTTGCTGTGCCCTTTCATCGCCAGATCAATTTTATTTTCACCCGATAGCGAGCCTGAAAAATATTGTTCAATCAGTGGTTGCTGCAAAAAGGCTTGAAAGTTTTTCGCTGAGCCTTGAGCGACGAACTTCCACACTTTGTTCGTTTTGTTCAATTCAGCTTCAAAGCTTTCCACTTGATAAATATTCGGACGTTGATCTATTGGGTAGCTTTGTGCCCATTGCTTTAAAGGCAACATATAAGGAATAGGATCGTGGTGTGAGAACGCCATACCGTCTTCGGTGTACATCACCAGTTGCAGTTGATATTGGTGCGCTAAAGCTAAAAAGGATTGCGCTAAATCATGGGGAATCGCTATGCCAGTTTCCACACAATGGTTGGTGTAGTCATAGCGATAGACACCGTTGCAACAGATAATAGGAGTGGTTAGCCCGAGCTCATCATAATAAGGTTTCGCTGCGGTGTGATGGCGACCAGTGACAATCATAACGGGATAATGATGTTTGATTTTCTGCACATACTCTTTAACCAATGGATGTAAAGTATGATCATTTTGCAGTGTGGTGCCATCAAGATCTAATGCCAAAAATTGGTACGTCATAGACTTCCTTTTATACAACAAAGCCAGTCACTCGGTACTGGCTTAGTAAAACGTTTTGAAAGAGTAATCTTTACAATTTCTCTGCAATCATCGCTTCGAGTGTACCTTGATCGATAGCAAAATTGCGAATACCTTCCGCCAATTTTTCGACCGCCATTGGATCTTGGTTATGCTCCCACAGGAATTCCGCTTCGGTCAGGGGTTGTGGTGCGGGCTTGGTTTCAGATCCTGCTACCAATTTAGCGCTGATTTTACCTTCTGTTTGCTCAAGCTCTTGCAGCAGTTGTGGGCTAATGGTTAAGCGATCACAACCCGCTAGCTCTAAAATTTCCCCAACATTGCGGAAACTTGCGCCCATGACAATCGTTGGGTAAGCGTGAGATTTATAGTAATGGTAAATTTTCTGTACCGACAATACGCCCGGATCTTCTGATGCCGAGAACGCTTTGCCTTCTTTGGCTTTATACCAATCCATGATTCGGCCCACGAATGGCGAAATCAAGTAAACGCCTGCTTCGGCACAGGCACGCGCTTGAGCAAACGAGAACAACAGCGTCAGGTTACATTGAATGCCTTCTTTTTCTAACTGCTCAGCCGCGCGAATACCTTGCCAAGTCGAGGCCAATTTAATCAAAATTCGGTCATTGCTGACGCCTGCATCGTTGTACAGTTTGATCAGTTTACGCGCTTTTTTAATACTGGCTTCAGTATCATAAGAAAGGCACGCATCCACTTCAGTTGAGATACGGCCAGGGATGACTTTTAGGATTTCTTTACCAATATTGACTGCCAGCATATCGCACGTATCTTCGATCTGCGTTTTCTTATCTTGACTCTGACTTTTCGCATATTCGATGGCTTGTTCTATCAATGGTTGGTAATCGGAAAGCTGCGCCGCTTTTAAGATTAATGATGGGTTGGTGGTGGCATCTTGTGGTTGATATTGCGTTATCGCCTGAATATCCCCTGTATCGGCCACCACAGTGGTGAACTCACGTAGTTGTTGTAATTGATTCATCTCGATCCCTAAAATATAAAAATAAAAAAAGCGCTTACTCTTTTGCGGAATAAGCGCTGAAGTTCATTAGATGCCGTTGCTTAGACGGTAGAACATGCTGTTGTGTTTAAGTGTGGTTTTAAAATCGCGAATCGTTGTGTTGCTATCAATCACAACAAGCTCGATGCCAGCAAACTCAGCAAAATCTTCTAGCATATCGAGCGTGACATTTTGTGTATAAACGCTGTGATGTGCGCCCCCCGCATGGATCCAAGCGGCGGCTGAGACTTCAAGGTTCGGCTTAGGCTCCCAAAGTGCGTGTGCAACTGGAAGGTGCGGTAGATCCGATGGTGGGTTAACCGTGTCGATTTCGTTAACAAGCATACGGTAGCGGTTACCTAGATCAATCAGTGTTACCACTAATGCAGGGCCGGCTTTAGCGCTAAAGATGGCACGTGCAACATCATCCGTTTTACCAATGGTATGACGGTGAATTTGTACTGATGGTTTTTCTGCTGCAATGGTTGGACAGACTTCTAACATGTGTGCGCCCAATACTTGACCGTCACCCGTTAGGTTGTAAGTGTAGTCTTCCATGAAAGACGTACCGCCCGGTAGACCTTGGCCCATCGCTTTGATGATTCGAACCATAGCGGATGTTTTCCAATCCCCCTCACCGCCGTAGCCGTAACCTTTTTCCATTAAGCGTTGAGTCGCTAAACCCGGAAGGTTCGTTAGACCAGTTAGGTTTTCAAAGGTGTTTACAAACGCCATGCAGCCGCGATCTTGTAGGAATTTCTCCATACCTAGCTCTAAACGCGCTTCATTTTTCAATACTTCAAGTTGTTCTGCATTTTCAAAAATTTCTGATGCGATGCTGTAAGTCGAACGATATTCTTCAAGCAATGCGGTGATCGCGCTGTCTTCTACTGCGTTAACGACTTCTGTTAGCTCACCCAAACCATAAGCATGAACTTCAAAACCAAACTCAATTTGTGAGCTGACTTTATTGCCTTCGGTTACCGCCACTTGGCGCATGTTGTCACCAAAACGAGCCACTCGTAGTGTATTACTTTCGTTCCAGCCAATCGCTGCACGACACCAGTGATCGAGTTGTTTACGTACCGATTCTTTTTGCCAGTGACCCACGATAACGCGGCGATCTAAGCCTAAACGAGTACCGATGAAACCAAATTCACGATCACCGTGAGCACTTTGGTTTAAGTTCATGTACGCCATATCAATGCTTTCCCACGGTAGGGCTTCGCTAAATTGAGTATGTAGATGAACGAATGGTTTATTCAGTTGTTTCAGACCGGCAATCCACATTTTTGCAGGCGAGAAAGTATGCATCCAAAGTACCACACCAAGACAGTTTTCGTCGTTATTGGCTTGTTGGCACACTTTCAAAATTTCTTCTGGTGATTTGACTGTGTCTTTGCATTCAATAGAGACACAAATATCATTTCCTTGATTAAAACCCGCCACAATTTCTTGGCTGTTGGCAGCGACTTGCTCAAGTACTTTTGGTCCATAGAGATGCTGTGAACCTGTGATGAACCATACTGATTTGTTTGTTGTTAAGTTTGTCATAATTGCCTCTGTCTTTGTTCGGTGTCGTCCCATTCAATGACTTTTTGTTAAGTACTGCGCTTGAATGAAACGATGAAATATTAAGTCAATAGGAATACTATTTTTGTCCGTAGTAAGCGTCTTTTCCGTGCTTACGTAGGTAGTGCTTATCCAACAAGGTCTGCGGAATTGGCAAAGTACTTGGATTAATCGTAATGGTGCGATACGCCATTTTGGCGACTTCTTCTACCACTACGGCATTGTGTACCGCGTTATGTGGGTCAGTTCCCCAAGTAAACGGTGCGTGTTCGCGAACTAAAATGCCGGGAATCGCCATCGGATCTGTGTCACCGATCGTTTCTATAATCACGTTGCCGGTATTCAATTCGTATTCATTTTTGATTTCTTGTTCCGTCAGAGCACGAGCGCAAGGAATATTGCCGTAGAAATAATCAGCATGCGTGGTACCAAAAGCTGGAATGGCCGCACCAGCTTGTGCCCATGAGGTTGCGTAAGAAGAATGGGTATGTACGATGCCGCCGATGTCTTTAAACGCTCGGTATAGCGCTAAGTGAGTCGCGGTATCGGATGACGGTTTTAAATCGCCTTGCACCACGTTGCCATCAAGATCCACCAGCACCATATTCTCTGGGCTCAAATCTTCATAAGCGACGCCGCTTGGTTTAATGGCGACTAAACCTGTGTCACGGTCAATGCCCGATACGTTGCCCCAAGTGAAGGTCACCAAGTTGTGAACTTGAAGATCCATATTGGCACGCCATACTTGTTCTCTTAATTCTGGAAGACGTTGCTGTGACATGATTAGGCTCCTTTTTGTTCATCAGTAAAGGCTTCAACATGCTGGCCTAAATCACGGTAAGATTGATGACGATTTTGGTAGAAAGCCACCGCACCTTTTTCTGGGGTATAGACATGACGAATTGGGCTCGCCATTGCCGCTTGAGCTTCAGAAACGCTGCTGTGAGCATCGGCTGCCACTGCCGCAAAAATCGCCGCGCCCAGTGCACAACATTGATCAGATTCCACCACCGCAATATCACGGCCCATCACATCGGCGCAGGTTTGCATGACCAAGGATGATTTTTGTGCAATACCGCCAATCGCCAGCACACGTTTCACATCAACGCCTTGTGTGACCATGCAATCCATAATCGCTTTTGCACCATGCGCGGTGGATTCCACTAAGCTGTAGAACACATCTGGAGAGGTGCTGCCTAAATTCAAGCCACTGATCACCCCTTTTAAGCGTTGGTTGGCCATTGGCGTTCTACGACCATTGTGCCAATCCATGCTCAGTGGAGAATGTTCCGCTTGAGGTTGATCGCTCGCTGCATCCGCCAGCATTGGGATAAGAATGTCATCAATACCATCAAGTAGATGTTGATCTTCTGGGTGCGTTTTCACCCATTGTTGAATCGGCCACATTAGTAGGCGTTTGTACCATGCGTAAATATCACCAAAAGCAGACTGACCCGCTTCTAACGCCACTAAGTTTGGCAATGCGCTGCCTTTTACCTGACCACAAATGCCTTCAATGGTTTTGCCTGCTACATCTTCTGGTTTCACCATCAAAATGTCACAAGTTGAAGTACCGATCACTTTCACTAGGTCATGTTCGCCAGCACCAGCACCGACTGCGCCCATGTGGCAATCAAACTCACCAATCGCAACCGCAATACCGACTGGCAAACCAAAACGCTCCGCCCATTCGGCGCTTAATAAGCCGGCTTGTTGGTCAGAGGTATAGACTTCAGTAAACATGCGCTCACGAATGCCATCTAAAGTCGGTGAAATCGCAGATAGGAAATCTTGAGCTGGCAGACCATTCCAATCATCGTGCCACAGCGCTTTATGCCCAGCGGCGCAAATACCGCGACGTAATTTGTTTGGCGCTTGATTGCCAGAAATTAATGCTGGGATCCAGTCACATAATTCCACCCAAGTATGTGCATGTTTCGCCACATCAGCGTCTTGCTCGCTCACCCAAGCCGCTTTTGCCCAGAACCACTCAGAAGAGTAGATACCGCCAACATAACGAGTGTAATCAGGGAAGTCGCCACCATGAGCCAGCTTATTGATGAGTTCTGCTTTTTGAATGGAAGTGTGGTCTTTCCACAAAATGAACATGGCATGAGGGTTGTGCTCAAATTCTGGCAATAGAGCCAAAACGTTACCATCTTTATCGACCGGCGCAGTGGTTGAACCTGTAGTATCCACACCGATACCAACGACACTGTTACGAACTTCGTCAGATACTTGAGCAAGCGCTTCTTTTACCGCTGCAGTCATTGCATCAATATAGTCTTGCGGGTGATGACGAAATTGTGAAACCGCCGGCTGACAATACTGTCCTTCCATCCAACGCGGATAATATTGAACACCACAAGCCACTTCTTGACCGGTTTTGATATTGACTAACAAAGCACGAACCGAGTCGGAGCCAAAATCCAAACCAATTGTAAATTTTTCAACACTCATCATGAGCCCACCACAGTAAAATGAATCGAATCATCCAGCGGGTTGTTGTGCGTTCTAGCGCTGGATATAAGCTATGTATTCATTTAATAGGATGGATCCGGTTCCCGCCATTAAGATAGCCGCTAAAAATATAGACAAAACCGCTACTGGGAAAATAGTGGTAACTGGATCATGTTTGCATGTTTTTCACATATGAATAAAACCGTTGAAAGGATGGACAATATTGCGAGGAGTAAAATATCAAAATCCAGATATCATTATTTTGATAAATATCCTCAATCAAATCAGCACTCATCGACCAAAGCCCATTTGTTTATTACGTCAATAACCTGGTTAAATGGGGCTAACCGAGGTGAAGGTGAAATGCGGGTGATAGAAGATGGATTCTTGACTTAATCAATGTTCAATAAATAGATTAAAGGCCCTATTCTAATAATAAAATGGGGCCTTTTTAATAACGATATTGATTGTGAATTAACCACTTAGCGCCATTTTAATAAACGCTTTTCTATTCTTCCAATAACAAAACTTATTAATACACCTAAAAGAGATAAAATCGCGACGCCGGTAAACAAACGCTCTAAATCATATAAAGAGCCGGCTTCTAAAATATAAGCACCAATACCGTATTCTGCCCCTAGCATTTCTGCTGCGACCAATAAAATGATAGCAATCGCTAAGCTCACTCGTAAGCCAGACAAAATTCCCGGCATTGCACCGGGTAATACAATTTTACGCACGATTGAAAACCATGACATAGAAAAGCTTTGCCCCATACGTATTAAAGAACGATCAACATTATCTACCGCGCCGTAAGTTGCCACCACGGTAGGCGTAAAAGTGCCGAAAGCGATTAAGGCATATTTTGAAGCTTCATCGATTCCAAACCAAATCACAAATAAAGGCAATAAAGCAATTTTAGGAATAGGAAAAATAGCTGAAATTAAAGGAACGAGCCCCGCTCTTGCCAGAGAAAACAGCCCAATCATAATGCCAACACTGATGCCCAATACGACACCAATGGAAGCACCAACGACAAGACGGGTTAATGATGGAATAAGTTGCTGCCATAACATCCCGCTTTGATACAGATCGACAAAGGTATACCAAACGTTTGAAGGCCTCGGAACCGTTAAAGGGGATAAGAATCCGGTTCGAGCGCCTATTTCAAGTAAACCAATCACAACAATAAAAACAAACACACCAACCCACGGTTTTGCTTGCGGGGCAAAACCCGCACCACGAAAAGGCACTGGTTCACGTTGTTCTTGATCCTTCGAATGCTGGGAACCGGTTAGAGTTGTGACCTTATCCATGGACTAACTCTCCTTCTGCCGCCATCGCTTCCGCTCTCATCAAATTCCACAGATAAGACTGCTTTTCGACTAACTCAACATCACTACTATGTCGCTCATTGAGTGGTGTCTCTATTTCAACAACCTCATGAATACAGCCGGGGCGACGCGAAAGGACAACAATTTTATGCCCTAGACGCACCGCTTCATTTAAGTTGTGCGTCACATAAACGGCGGTAAATGGCTCTTTAGTCCATAAGTTCACTAAATCTTCCATCAGTAACTCACGAGTTTGGCTATCTAGAGCTGACAAAGGTTCATCCATTAACATGACCGCTGGTTTAACCGCTAAAGCACGAGCAATAGCAACTCGTTGTTTCATCCCACCCGATAATTGTTTCGGCAAGGCTTTACGAAAATCAGAGAGATTCGTACGAGCTAAAACATCGGTAATAATCGATTCAATCTGTTGTTTGGAGAGATGATGATCTTCAAGCACCACACTAATATTGCCTTCGACGGTACGCCAAGGCAGCAGTGCAAAATCCTGAAAGACATAAGTAAGTGGATTTAAGCAGCCTTTAGGCGGTACGCCGACTTGTAATACTTGCCCCGATGAAGCTTGCTCTAATCCACCAATCATGCGTAATAACGTTGATTTTCCGCAGCCTGATGGCCCAACAATGCACACAATTTTACCCGCCGGGATATCAAGACATATATCACTTAATACCGGCATCTCACCATACGAGTGGCCAAGATTCTCAATGGTTAAATTCATAATCTCGCCTTACTCTTGTGCTGTTGATTGGCTATCTACCGTTTTGACATAGCTGCTATCAACAATGTCGCTCAGCTTAATATCCGCTTTAACCATTTTCTCTTTTTGAAACCAGTCCAATTGATTCTGTAAAGAAGCCATATTCAGGTAATTATCAGTATTTAAACGCATTGAGCCATTAATAATACTTGGCGCCGCTTTCTCCAGAGGACGATCCGTATAAATATACTTATGGATCAATTTCACCATATCATCTTGTGCTTGCGGCCCAGCGGTCTTATCAACCATTGCGGCATTGTAATCCGCAGCACCTTTTGCCAAAGCGGTTAAAAAGGCTTGAGTCTGTTTACGCTCATCAGAGGCATTCTTGCTAGACGTAAATATGGTGGTAACTTGATAGTTTGGCAGGTAATCAGAAACATTACCTATGATATGTATGGCTCCGCTGGCGGCTAATGGCTTAGCAATGTGAGGAACAATCGACCAGGCATCTACCTGTCCAGTTTTAAGCGCCCCAATAATCGCCCCTACTTTTTGCAACGGTTTAAATTTAAGTGTAATGCCTTCTTTTTGCTCAATTTGAGAACCTACATAATGAAATGACGAGCCCGCTTGAGAAATCGCCCAAGTTTTACCATCGAGTTTAGAGGGGTCGGTCAGCCCAGCATCGAACGCTTTATTCGATACCACGATTTTCTGTCCATCGACGTTGGGATCTTCTGATAAAGAACCACCAATCACTTTGACTGCACCTTTATCGGCAAGCGAAATTAAGCCTCCTGACATCGCCGTGACCGCATAATCGACATCATGAGAGGCGACCGCCACCGCCATTGGTTGAGCCGCTTGGAAAAACTTCAACTTTACGTCTAGACCTTGTTGTTTGAAGTAACCTTTTTCAACCGCAACAAACGTGGCTGCATGGCTGGTAAAACGTAATGCTCCGACGGTAATTTCTTGGTTTGCGGCGCTAGCATTAGTACTCCAAAACGATGTGAATATCGTCAGCGAGCCCACAAGAGCCAATAATGTGTTCTTTTTATTTATAGACATGGCAATTCCTTTTGATGCTTTTGTAGAATCATTCCACAGCATTTTCTTTATTGATGAATAGATAAACTATGTTATTTAATCAATTGAATCAACAAGCATACCGCCGAAACAAAAAGCAACATTACTTACCCTTATTCAATTTTTTCGAACAACTTAATGCATTTCCCATACTCAACAGCAAGCAACGACTTCACTAAGATTACTCTATTCCTTATTTATTAAGCTCTGAGGTCAATATGTCTCAAACCCAATTTCGTGAAGTGCGTTTAGTAATGCAATCCCAACCGACATCGGATGGTGATGGTGTAAAAATCCGACGTGTTGCTGGTTTTAATAACAAGCACTTTTCTCCGTTTTTAATGGTGGATGAATTAAAAGCTGACGATAAAAAAGATTATGTAGGTGGTTTTCCACCTCATCCACATCGTGGTATTGAAACCTTAACCTATATGATGAATGGACACTTCCAGCATAAAGATCACATGGGCAATGTAGGTGAACTGCGTAGCGGTGGTGCACAATGGATGGCGGCAGGACAAGGGGTGATCCACAGCGAAATGCCGATTATGGAAGATGGGCAATTACATGGCTTTCAGATTTGGATAAACCAACCGGCACGCGACAAAATGCAACCGGCCAAATACTTTGATTTTCAACCGGAAACGATTACCGAAAAACAGCTCGCTGAAGGCAATCTACTCCGCATTCTGGCAGGCGATTTAGTGGTCAATAATCAAGCATTGCAAGGCCCATTGACTGATACCGGAGTACCGGCCACCGTGGCAGATTGGAAAGCTAACGCTAACAGTGAAATATCATTGACCATTCCGAGCCAACATAACGCCATGATTTATGTATATCAAGGTGCGGTAACGGTTTCTGGTAAAGCGCTACAGCAATCAGATTTTGCAATACTTCCCGCTTCTGGTGAGCAAGATGAAAGTGTCGATGAAGTAAGATTACACGCAAATAGTGATGCTGGTTTACTGATCTTTGTTGGTGAGCCAATCAATGAACCAGTGGTGCATTACGGCCCATTTGTTATGAATACGATGGATGAAATCAACCAAGCGATTAATGATTATCAAGCCGGTAAGTTTCACCAATACTAAGCGTCCGTTCACATAAATTTCACGATCAAAAACTGTGATCAAGGTCTATAATTTTTAATACTCGAGGTAATAAGAAATACAGTTAGGCGAATAAACGTAGCCAACAACACTGTAGCTTCTATTACCCAGAGTATATTGTGCTTCTGATTCGCATCAGCCCGCAAGGGACATAATAAGCCACTCCCTGCTTTTCCTTAAATAGCAGGGATTTTTTTTACCTTGAATTCTCTTAGGTATATATCGATAAAAACTAGATTTCACGCTAAATATTTTGTCACTAAATTACACATAGATGAAACATTCATAGACAGAATTATTTCAAGTATTGAATTAATTAAACAGATGTGACACAAATCACTAATATTATTATAGAAAGGTTTATTAAGTTCATTTTAGTGACAATGATCACAATAAATATCACCACCCCACACAGTAATATTGTGATGTGAGTCACCATTTATTTTAATCAAAATGCCAAGTTGGAGTTTTGTAACAAAATTACAGCTAAATTTTGTAGTGTAGATCGCGTAGAAATAAAAAAAATAACACTTAATAGAGAGACTGATCACAAAAAACCCGTTATCAGTTCATTAATTAATTTGTGTGGTAAATTGATTGGGTACTAAGCAATCAATGCGGTTTTAGCGAACCGTTTACAACAACAAAATAATTAAGAACATCAAACGGGAGTTGTTATGATATCACCTGATGCTAAGATCAAGATACAAAATTTTGGTCGTTTCCTCTCTAACATGGTTATGCCCAACATAGGTGCGTTTATCGCATGGGGCTTTATTACTGCCTTATTCATTCCAACTGGCTGGTTTCCAAACGAGACCTTAGCCTCTATGGTTGGACCGATGATTACTTACTTGCTTCCCTTATTAATAGGTTATACCGGTGGTAAACTTGTTGGTGGTGAGCGTGGTGCTGTTGTCGGTGCAATCACTACGATGGGTGTGATCGTTGGAACCGATATTCCAATGTTCATGGGGGCAATGATTGTTGGCCCTATGGGCGGTTGGGCCATTAAAGCCTTTGATAAGCGCGTTGAAGGGAAAATTAAAAGTGGCTTTGAAATGTTGGTAAACAACTTCTCAGCCGGCATTATCGGGATGGTTTGTGCAATTATTGCCTTCATGCTGATTGGTCCATTTGTTAAAGTACTTTCCAGTACTTTAGCGGCAGGCGTTCATTTCTTAGTGAATGCTCACTTACTTGCTTTAACCTCTATTTTTGTTGAACCAGCAAAAATCCTATTCTTAAATAATGCCATCAACCACGGTATTTTCTCACCATTAGGCATTCAGCAAGCTGCCGAAACTGGTCAGTCTATTTTCTTCTTAATTGAATCTAACCCAGGCCCAGGTTTAGGTATTCTTTTAGCTTATATGTTTTTTGGTAAAGGCACGGCCAAACAAACCGCCGGTGGTGCTTCTATCATCCACTTCTTTGGTGGTATCCATGAAATATATTTCCCATATATTCTAATGAACCCACGTTTAATCATAGCGGCCATTGCGGGTGGTATGACAGGGGTATTTGTTCTCACACTCTTTGACGCTGGTATCGTTTCCCCTGCTTCTCCGGGCTCTATCTTCGCTATTTTATTAATGGCACCAAAAAGCTCAATGCTAGGCGTTCTATGTTCTATTTTTTCCGCCACTGCCGTGTCATTTACCATCGCAGCATTGCTCATGAAATCACAACGCACAACGGAAGAGGATGGCGATGAAACTGCCTTAAATAAAGCCACTGCCAATATGCAAAGCATGAAAGCTTCAGCCAAAGGTGAAGGTGCGGGCGCAACAGCCAACCAAAACAACAAAATTGATATGGCAAATGTGCGTAGCATTATTGTCGCTTGTGATGCAGGAATGGGATCAAGTGCCATGGGCGCCAGCCTGCTACGTAAAAAAATTCAACAAGCGGGCCTAGACATTCAAGTGACCAACCTTGCCATTAATAGTTTACAAGAAGGAGTTGATATTGTGATCACTCATAAAGATTTAACAGAACGTGCTCGTAAACATGTACCTAATGCCTTCCACATTTCATTGGTCAACTTCTTAGATAGCGAAATGTACAACCAATTAATGACCAAGCTATTAGCTAAGCAACGTCCTGAAGCGGCTAACGATAATCAAGCAATCAAAGTTTCTATACTTGCGGCAAATGATGAGAGCTTTGAAGAACAAGCCCCTTCTGTTTTTAATATTGAACGTAAAAATATTCATTTAAGTTTATCTGCAAGTAATAAGGAAGAAGCTATCCGTTTCGCAGGAAATCAATTAGTCGAACTTGGCTATGCTGAACCTGAATATGTCGATGCCATGTTTGAGCGTGAAAAACTGGTACCAACTTACCTTGGTGAATCTATTGCCGTACCTCATGGAACCGTTGAAGCGAAAGACCGCGTGATAAAAACTGGTATCGTCATTTGCCAGTACCCTAGTGGTGTACAATTCGGTGAAGATGAAGGCGAAATCGCCAAACTTGTTATCGGTATAGCTGCTAAAAATGACGAACACATTCAAGTAATCACTACGATAACCAATGCTTTAGATAATCCTGATGCCATTGAAAGATTAACAACGGCTACTGATGTCGAAGAAATATTGGAAATCTTACAAGGTAACCAAGCGGCGTAACTTTGTATGATTCGAGGCCAGAGCACCCTATGCACCTGGCCTCTCCCTAACAAGCTTTATTTTTATCGTAGGAATTTATTATGAAAAATGCAGTTCACTTTGGTGCAGGTAATATTGGTCGAGGATTCATAGGAAAACTTTTAGCTGACGCAGATGTTCAAGTGACTTTTGCTGATGTCAATGCACCACTTGTCGATCAGATCAGCCATAAACAAGAATATAAAGTTAAAGTCGTAGGCTCAAAATGCCAAATCGATACCGTCAATCATGTTACTGCCGTCAACTCAGCCAGTGATGATGTCATAGAACGTATCATTCACACCGACCTTGTTACAACAGCTGTTGGCCCTAATGTACTTGATATTATTGCAAAAACTATCGCAACAGGTATCACTAAACGCTTTGAAGCAGGAAATCTAAAGCCTTTAAATATTATTGCTTGTGAAAATATGGTGAGAGGCACAACTCATTTAAAAGGTGAAGTCTATAAATACCTATCCCCTAATCTACATACTCAAGCAGACACTTTAATTGGATTTGTCGACTCTGCCGTTGATCGAATTGTACCACCAGCGGAAGCGGCAAATGATGACCCACTTGAAGTTACGGTAGAAAGCTTTAGCGAGTGGATTGTCGATGAAAGCCAATTTAAAGGCGACATTCCTGATATCGCAGGAATGGAAAAAACCAATAACTTAATTGCTTTTGTAGAGCGCAAATTATTCACACTCAATACTGGCCATTGTATCACCGCATATTTAGGTTGCTTAAAAGGCCATCGTACTATTCGTGAAGCCATTGAAGATCCTGAGATTTACTCTGATGTAAAACAAGCGATGCATGAAAGTGGTGAAGTGTTAATTCAGCGCTACCAGTTTGACCGTGAAATGCATGGGGCTTATATCCAAAAAATATTGGAGCGTTTTGCTAACCCTTACCTTGTTGATGAAGTTGATCGCGTAGGCCGACAACCTATTCGTAAATTAAGCGCAAATGATCGTTTAATAAAACCACTACTTGGTACCATCGAATATGGGACAGAAAACACAACTTTATTGAAAGGGATTGCAGCGGCTTGTAAATATCGTAATGATAACGACCCTCAGGCAATTGAATTAAAAAAATCAATTGAAGATCAAGGAATTAAAAAAACATTAGCGCACTATACCGGGCTAAATGAAAACAGCATAGAAGTACAAAAAATCGAAAATCTTTACTTACAACTTTAATTCTAATCATCACGGGGGCTTTTTCCGCCCCCTCTTAATTTAGATGGTCTAATGAGCGAAAAAATAAACGAAACAGATATATTGGAACGATTAAACCAAGCACCGACGGTGAGGGGTTTCTTTATCCAAACCGTAGAGATACTTGATGAGTCTATTGATGCCCTCATCAAACGCATTTTTCGTAAGGATAATTTTGCTGTGCAATCCGTTGTCGGACCTTTATTGCAAGATTCAGGTCCTCTAGGTGATCTCGCGGTCCGTTTAAAACTATTATTTGGTTTAGGCGTGCTACCCGATGCTATTTATCACGATATTGAAGACCTCATTATCCTGCGCAATAAACTCAATAATGACGGCTCCGAATATGAATTTACCGACCCATTAATCATCAGTAGCATTAAGTCACTTAATCTCATCGAAAAAATGGCAATGGTACCTTTGAATATTACAGAACCCGATGGTGATATCGATTTAAGTTTTTATCAAATGCAGCTACAACGTCACCAGCAAGTTATCAAATCAGGACTCTCCCTTGCAATCGTTGACATATGTAATGAACTCCAAAAAGATAGCCCATTTTAAGAGCACTTTTCGCTTTTATTAACCTGATATATCCAAGTGACGTCAACGTGCAACATTCCGAGAGATCATTCAAATCTTTGGGTAAAGAGATGACTGAAGGAATCTAGACATCTGAAATTAGTGAGATATGTAGTGATACTGCTTTACTGTTATTTCTTCATGACTCCCAATCATATTCATTATCTTACATAGTCATTAGAATATTTGAATAGCATCCCTATATACTGGTTTGATTCTAATATTTCTAAGGAAAATCATGTCTGCATTATTCCAACCTTTAACGCTGAAAAGCATCGAGCTCAAAAACCGCATTGCGGTACCACCAATGTGTCAATATAGCGCGATTAATGGCGTCGCTAATGATTGGCATCACGTTCATTATGCAGGACTCGCTCGTGGCGGTGCAGGTCTAGTGATCGTAGAAGCGACAGCGGTTTCTCCTGAAGGTCGTATTACGCCAAAATGCTTGGGTATTTGGAATGATGAACAAGCCCAGCAACTCTCAAAAGTGGCTCAAATCATTAAGCAAAGTGGCAGTGTTGCAGGTATTCAAATTGCTCATGCCGGACGTAAAGCCAGTGCGAATATCCCATGGGAAGGCGACGACCATATTGAAACTGAAAATCCAGAAGGTTGGGATACTATCGCCCCTTCTGCGGTTGCCTTTGGTGCTAACTTACCTAAAGTCCCGGCTGAAATGACCAAAGATGATATTGAGCGTGTAAAACAAGATTTCGTTGCAGGGGCTAAACGTGCCTTAGAAGCGGGTTTTGAGTGGCTCGAAATTCACTTTGCACATGGTTATCTTGCACAAAGCTTTTTCTCGACTCACGCTAACCAACGTACCGATGAATACGGCGGCAACGCTGAAGGTCGTGCACGATTTTTATTAGAAACCTTCGATGCGGTTCGTGAAGTATGGCCTGAACATTTACCATTAACCATTCGTCTAGGCGTACTAGAGTTCGATGGTAACGATGAAGCAATGCTGCAAGAATCGGTAGATATGCTCAACAAGATGAAAACCAATGGTCTGGATATGGTGAGCGTCAGTGTTGCCTTCAATACACCGACTGCACAAGTGCCTTGGGGGCCAGCATTCTTAGCACCGATTTCAGAACGCATCCGCCAGCAAACAGGCTTACCTGTCGCGTCAGCTTGGGGCATTGATAAGCCAGAAGATGCGGAACGTGTGGTCGCTGAAGAGCAAATGGATCAGGTCATGATCGGTAAAGCCTATTTAGCGGATCCTCATTACACTTACCGCTTAGCAAAAGCATTAAACGTTGAGAAGCCATCTTGGTGTTTACCACCATCTTATGCACATTGGCTTGAAAGATATCATTTTGCTGACAAATAACGAGTATCTTGTATTAGCTTAGCTTTATACAAATCTAGATCATAAAGCCCCAAATAAATGTTTGGGGTTAATTAAACTGAATAAAAATAAAATGTTATCAATAAGGGCCTCCAACAATCCCCCAAATATATTGATTCACCGCACAAATACCTCGCATTAATAAAGCCATTTATTCCCTAAAAATAATGATAAGAATCATTTTTTATATAAGTTAAAGACGATAATATTCGCGATCTTTTCACTGACTTGTTGCTGATGCTTTATTTTGACCACAAATACTCATAATTCTTCGCCTCAAAAGCGCTACCCATGCTCGCTTTTAGCTTCGCTAATTACATTGTTAGCGGTAAGCTAACTTGTGATCATTTTACTGCTTTCTGGCTTCTTTGATGGGATCATGAAGCATGTCTTAGGCGATATGAGTAAGCAATTAGTCACCAGTAAAAGCGATCTGGCAAGTCAACAAATTGAAGCCTATATCAATAAACCATTTCAAGCCGCGACCTTACTTTCACGTTCCCTTTCAAGCAAAGATATTCTAAGCCCAGAATTCATTAAAGATGAACTTAGCCAAATACTAAAAAATGATTTTACTGGCGAAAATGATATTTCTCGCATTGGCTATGCATCCATCAAGGGTGACTATATTGCCCTCAGCCGAATTTCTGACAATAACCGTCTTCGTTTAATCGAAACAGCCCCAAACAATCAGTATCAACTCGTCACGTACCAAGGGGAAAGTAACGCCTCGCCAGTGTTAAAGACTGTCGAAAATTACCATCTCCTCAAAAGAGACTGGTTCATTCAAGCAAGCCAACAAATGACCCCATTTTGGTCTCTTCCTTATCTTCATATATCAGAAGATAAAGGCATAGTAATGACCTACCGAACTCCAGTGTTCAACCGCCAAGGGCAATTTATTGGGGTAATTAACGTTGATATCAATCCTGATACACTTAGCCATTACTTAGACAGTATTGATGAAAATCACAACTTACACATCATTGTTGCTGGCCAACAGCAAATCGTCGCCGCTTCTGATACTCGTTATCTATCTAACATCACAATGCCGCCGCTTTCGCTTGATAACAATAAAGTAACGCTACCACAGCTATCAGACTCTAAAACATTGAATGAGATAATACCGTCTCATATTTGGACGCCTCAGAAAGGCAACATTCCTTACACTGTCTATCAAGGGAATACAAAATATTGGGTTCAAGCTCGAGCCTTGACAGATCACGATCACCTACTCAATTGGAACCTACTGACCATTACTCCAGCGGCATTGCCTTCTCATTTATTTACGCAAAGTAGTAAGACAATGATGCTCACTATCATCTTCATTGTGAGCTTCGGTCTAACGGGTTGTGCCTGGATGCTAATCCGGTTTTTAACGCCTTTAAAAGCGATTGCCGAACAAGCGCGTTTATTAGGTCAAACCAAGCACATTAAGTGGCTACCTCAATCGGATAAACGACTTTTTCCTGAAATCGCCGAGTTAGAACAAGAGTTGATTAATGCTTCAGACATTATTAATCATGCGTTACAAACACAGAAAAAACTGATTGAAGAAGATGCCTCAACCAAGCTACCCACCTTTGCAGGGCTATTAGCGCAAAAAGATCTGTATACGGAACGACAGTTGTCTGGCCTGATTCGCCTAGCGAATTACCCAACCATGGCTAACACGTTAGGAAAAGCCTACGCAGAGCAATTCTTAATCGATTTCATTGATATTTTGAGGGATGCACTCCCCGTCGGAACATCATTATCTCGAGTTAGAGTTGATATTCTTGCGGCGACGTTTCCGGGTGTTTACGGTCATCAAACGATTCAAATCTTAGCGAAAAACTTACAAGATTTATTCTTCAATGTGAGCCGTGAACACGATCATGTCTTTACCGGTAATATCGGTTTGATCCATCAAGAATTGAATTCTGAGAACCTACAAAATACGTTACTGAATGCAAGCTTAGCTCTGCATCAAGCACAACAAAAAGGTAATGGCTTCCTAGAAATATTTGAACCATGGATGCACAATGAGTCAATGGATAATCTTCGCTTACATGACCAACTACGTGACGGGATCCGTAATCAGGAATTTCATCTTGTGTTACAACCTATTGTCAATTTAGACGATAGCCAAAATTGTGTGGAAGCCGAGTGTTTAATTCGTTGGCAAACCGAAGAAAGAGGCTTTATTCCACCGGATAAATTTATTGCTATTGCAGAAAAAACCGGTCTCATCGTGCCACTTGGCCGTTGGATTATAGAGAAAGCCTGTCAGGAATTAGCCACCTTTATTGAGCGTGGTGCACCTCGTAACTTTAAACTGCACATCAATATCGCATCGCTGCAATTTTGTCAGCCTAACTTTACTGAACACCTACTGGATTGTGTTCAACGTTATCATCTGACTCATAATAATATTTGCCTTGAGATTACCGAAAGCACCATGTTAACCGATATGGAAAATGTGGCTAAGGTATTACACTCGCTACAACGCTCCGGTATTTCAATCGCGATTGATGACTTTGGTTCAGGTTATTCAAGCCTATCTTATTTGCATAACCTGCCTTTCGATACGCTTAAAATCGATCGCAGTTTTGTCTCTGATATGCTTAGTAATAAAAAGAATGAGGCGGTTATCGCTTCAGTATTGAATCTTGCTCGGAATTTCAATGTTCCCTTGATTGCAGAAGGGATTGAAACAAAAGAAATGAGTGCCAAGTTATACCAAATGGGATGTGAAAAAGTACAAGGTTACTACTTTGGCCGGCCATTAAAATTCTCTGAATGGCATCCAAGCAACGGAGCCTTTAAGTTAGAGTTGGAAGCTTAATCCCCTCTTCATCTAAAATACAAAAGCGATGTTCCTATTAAGAAGCATCGCTTTTTATTCGCAACTATTTTTGCCTTTTATTAATCACCATAAATATCAAAATTGAAATACTTATGGGCAATCTTATTGTAAGTACCATTAGCACGAATTTCAGCAATTGCATGGTTAAACGCTTCCGCTAATTTAGTATCTTGCTTACGCATTGCTAATGCTGTGCCTTCTCCAACATAAGCTTTGTCGGTCACCGGTTCGCCTGCTAATTCAAACCCTTTACCTAATGGCTTATCAAGGAAGGCAAGTTGTAGTTGATCCGCGTTACTGAAGGCAACATCTAAACGGCCACTCTCTAAATCGAGATAAACTTCATCTTGCCCTTTGTAACGTTTGATATTGGCAACGTCACCGAACTTCTCGGTAACGTAATTATCATGAATTGTGCCCAGTTGAACCCCAATATTTTTACCCGTTAAACCAGCTTTATCCATTTTATAACCGGCATCCACTTTTGCGACAAAGCGAGCTGGCGTTTGGTAATATTTATGAGTAAACAGAACGCGCTTTTTACGTTCTTCCGTGATCCGCATTGAAGCCATAATCACATCGGCTTTTCTGGCTAATAATGCTGGGATTAAGCCATCCCAATCTTGAGAGATCCACACACATTTAAAGTTCGCTTCTTTACACAGAGCTTCCGCAATTTCAATATCAAACCCAGCAGGTTCACCATCGGTATTTTTATAATTAAAAGGAGGATAAGTAAAATCGGAAGCAAGACGGACAACTTTTTTATCTGCCGCATGAACCGTACCCATCACCATAGCGCAGCATACGGCTGCAAGCGTTATTAATTTTTTCATCATAAATCCTTTTGTTATTTAACTAAATCCTAGCTATTTTCGTTACTTAGCAAGCTTTGGCTTATTGGTATTCCTGTAAGACTTGTAGTGTTTTGTTCATACTGTTGACGGAACCAATGGAAATTCTGACGCACCCTTTCACACTCGGTTCATTCGCTGGACTACGGGCCACAATACCTTTATTTAATAGGTATTCATAAAAATTAGTCTGGCCTTTAAACCGAATTAAAACAAAGTTGGTGCAAGAGTAGTAAACCTTATCCACCATTGGAAGTTGGCTAACTTCGTTGATAAACCAATCGCGAATTTCTATCAAATGTGTAGTTTGTGCCTGCATCTGTGCTAAACCGGATGAGGTTAATGCCTTTAAAGCAATCTCTGCACTCGGATCGGCAATCGGATATGGCGCCACTAAACGCGCGACATAACTCATCACGCTTTGATCTGCGATTAAAAAACCAACACGAATTGCCGCTAAACCAAATGCTTTCGATAAGGTTCGAATGACAATTAAATGCGGATATTGTGCCATTAAATGCACGACACTACTTTCCGGTGCGAACTCGATATAAGCCTCATCGACCACAACCAATGCCTGATCTTTTGTGCGCTCAAGCAATATCAATAAATCTTGTTGCTGCAGAACATTACCGGTTGGATTATTCGGCGAACACAAAAACACAATGCTCGTTTTCTCAAGCTCGGTGACTATTTTAGCAAGGTCAAGTTGGAATTCAGCCGTCAGTGGTACGACGGCCGTTTTCACCCCCAGCGAATCGGCACAAAACTCGTACATGCCATAAGTCGGTGGGCAAACCAATATTTGATCGTTACCAGGCTGACAAAAAGTGCGAACTAATAAATCAATCGCTTCATCAGCACCGCGTACCGCCATGACTTCACACTCGTCATTCAACTGATGATCCATCGCCTCACAATAAAATTGTTCACAATAACAACGGTAAGCATCCGCAATATCAGAAGGTAAAAAATCTGGATAGCGATTGTAGTGGCTATTGACCCCTTGTTTCTCGTCACCATACTGACAACATGACTCTAATTCATTGGCATTCAGCCACAAGTGATCGGCTTTGTTGGTCATGCCACGCGCGATGCGTCTTGCTGACTGGTAAGGTATGAGTTTTTTTACCGACTCTGGAACTAACTTATCTGCTAATGATGTCATACGCCTCTCTCGTCATGCATATTCAAAACAAAAAACAGCTTAAATTTAATTTTTAATTCTAAATATAAGCATAAATAATCACTTTCTGTTAATCATTGATTCTATACAAACAATGCTTGCAATAAGAAACGAAAAGTAAGCATACTAGCTATGATAAAAAATCATGGCTAATCACAATGCTTGAGACTGTTTGATTTTATTACTATTCATGAACAAGGAACGCTCATGCTAACTCGACTCCCTTCGACTAAAGCACTATACGCCTTTGTGGTAACGGCTGAAGAACTCAACTTCACAGCGGCAGCTAATCGGCTCAATCTCACACAAGGGGCCGTTAGTCGGCAAATACTCTCTCTTGAGCAGCTGTTAGGCATTGCCTTATTCCATCGACATGCCCGCGGTTTATCATTGACGTCAAAAGGCACAGAATTTTTACCTTTAGTTGAGCATACCCTCAATCACTTACAGCACTCCATTGAACATATCGCACATGACAAACGTAAAATTAAACTCAAAGTGCCGAGCTGTATTACTTCATGGCTGTTGCCTAGGTTGATGAACTTTCAACAACAAAACCCTGAGATCGATGTGGAGCTCACCTCTACCATTAACCACAGTGTTAATTTTACGAGTGAGCCCTTTGATGCTGCGATTGGTTATGGCGATCTCAAAACGATGACGCAACAAGATAATCACTTACAGCATCACTTATTATTTGAAGAAATCCTCACACCTGTTTGCGCGCCTAGTATCATTTCGGATCAAGAAGAGATCGCTACAAGCTGGTTAGAACACCAAACATGGTTGCACGCCACACCAGGAAAATCAGACTGGAAATTATGGTTAAAAGCATGGGCGACAGAGCAAGAACAGCCTGAATGGGCAGTATTACAAGGAAAGAAAAATCAGCACTTTGCAACATTAGACCTTTCCGTTAATGCCGCCATTCAAGGCTTTGGTATTGCCATCGGAGATACGGTATTAGCAAAACCTGATATTGAGCTAGGTAAGTTAATTGCCCCTTGTCAGTTCAGTGTACGCTCAGGGAAAGGTTACTTTTTTATACGTCCTAAAGCTCAAGTAAATAGCAATATTGAACGCTTGATGACGGAACTATTAAACTAACCCTCGGTGTTCCATTATCGTCTAAAAAATAAAGAGGGAATTACCAGAATAAGCCACCACCCCATCGATAACAACGCCGTCGCTAATAGGAAACCTGACACATTAATTGAAAAATTAAAGGCTGCGAGCATCCATTGCTGATGAAATAAATTGAAGTAAAAAGAAACCGTCCACAATATGCCGACGGAAAATAAGACAATAACGGATCCTTTCAAGGCATTATTGAAATCACCTCGACTCGGAATACAGTGAAAACAAATCAAACAAGCTAACAATAGAGTCAATGCGTGTTGACGAGAAGAGAGTGCGCTGTGAATGAAGGTTTCAATAACATAGCCACAATAATGCAACGCGGCTGCGGAAACGGTATAAAAATTAGCAACATCGACATTCAAAACAAACGGCTTAATTGTCGGCATGGCTAAGAAATGCTGCAATATCACTATGACAGAAAAGCCAGCCAGAAGTGGCGCGATAGCAATAAAAAACACGCCTATCGATTGATATAATGAGCGTTGATTCCAATTATGATCAACATAACCTAATCGCCCATCTTTCCCTATTTGGAACCAGCTTATTTTATGAATTTTATGGCCAAAAATAAGCGCGACTAATGCATGCGATGCTTCATGAATCGGCGTTCCGACCATGGCGGATAAGTAAAATAGTCCTTTCGACAATCGGTTTTCGATCACTCTTGGACCGAGTAGTTTCATGAAAATTTGCTGTAAACCAATGACAAAAGTCACTACCAACAAGAATACCGCTAAGCCAATCATAATCCGTTTCACTGTCAAAATACTAAAAGGTTATTCTAACGTAGAACGATAGCTAAGTAACTGAAAGTAGGTCATGCAAGTTAGCATTTAAATATATACCCATAGAGTTTTAATGGATATAATCCGTGCCCCTTAATTTCCTTGGATTGTGAATGTTCATTAAACACGGGTTTTCGAATATAGAACTTGCCACCACCGCAATGATTATCTTATGCGGAAGCCCATTAATTATTCCCGCAGTCCATGCGGCAAATCATGTTATCAATCCGCCGATCATTACGACGTTAAAGACCAATTCAAAGGTGGTACGCTCATCGTTATATCATGAGTTAAGAATGTCGGATGATTATCATTATTCGAATGGATTAACCCCACCCGTTTTACAAAGTAAACGATACTCGGTATTAAATGAGATATAGAAAAACAGGCAATAAAAATGGTGTGTAGATAACTCCACACACCATTTTCATATGTTTTAATGTTAAATATCGCTGGACTCAACTCGAGTCACCTTTACTCGTCATCATCAACAAACACATGGCCTTCTAGAGAATATGGTTCACTTTGATGCTCTTGCAGTTGCATCGAATGGCCGCGTATTTTTTTCAACGCTTTCTCTAATTGACTCGCTTGTTGATAATCGCCTTCTGCATAGGCAATGTAGATTTGATGTTCGAGATCTTCAATCCGGTCTTGGTCTGTCATCACTACCTCCCGCTAACTGATTGATTTAATTAAGTCACAAAAAATCGGTTCAAATTAGCTATCAGGCAGAGTGTAGACCATAGTGAAAAAGTTGGTAAATTTTAAACATTGAAACCGACAAATAATAAACTGTGTTAGAGTATTAATTCAATTTACTCGTTAACGTTATTCGCCAACCAAAGTTGGTAACGCTAGGATTATTGCCAATAATGCCAAATACAAAACTCAGCCCAAAGGCATTAAAAAAATTCATTATTACCCTTCTGGTCCCGTTGCCGGTCATTGGATTAATCTGCTTTTTAATTGGCGAGCATACCTTAAAGCTCAATCTACAGCATATTTCTCACTCTTATGTTAACCAAATAGAATCCATTGTTGATGAGTTAAGAGACGAAAATTTACAGGCACTTTATGATGCAGCGACCTGCCAGCAAATTCAAAAAGACTTACTGTTTGAGGCCTTTTTAAGAGAAATGGTGATCATCAAAGATCGTAAGATAGTCTGCTCTTCAAAGCGTTCAGAAATTGAATTGGCTCAAATTAAGCATCGAATGCCTGCAAGTATGCTAAAAAGCGGCGAATACTTATTTGATATTCCTTACGATGAAGGCTCGGTCCGTAGTCTATTAGTGGTCAATCAAGATAAACACAATCCTGACCGATCCGCGATTTCGATTATCGATCAAAGTTATATTGATGTTCGTCTTGGGCTTGATGATGATGACCGCATTTCACAATCCGTCATGACGGTTTCAGGAGAAATCTACCCATCAAATAGCCATATTGAAGCGAACCGATTTCTCACAACGAGCCATTCAACACATTTAAATATTCAGGTCAGTATTGTACCCAGCGCAAAGCTAAAAAATGAGTTATACGCTAACAGTATTTTATTTAGTATCCCTATTTCGCTTTTCTTATCTATGTTATGGCACCTAATTACCTACTGGTACCAAACCAAAGGCTCATTAGCGGAAAAGATTAAAAAAGCATTAAAAACCAATGAATTTTTCTTGGTTTACCAACCTATTATCGATAGCTCGACAACCGAAATTAAAGGGATTGAAGCGCTAATCCGTTGGAATAGCTCAAGAGTAGGATTTATTGGGCCCGATGTCTTTATTCCGGTTGCAGAGCAACATGGCCTCATTAACGATATTACGGATTTTGTTTTAGAGCGCGTCCTCTCTGATTGGAACGAAAACAAAACTCAAAATTTACATATGAGCATTAACGTTCCCCCAAGTTATTTATCGCAAGATGCCTGTTTAGACAAGCTAAGTACTTTTGCTCAACGTTATAAAACACAAGGACTTAAGCTTTGTGTGGAAATTACGGAACGTCAATTACTAAAAGAAAATGATCGGAACGTGTTAAAAGAAATTCAACAAATGGGAGTGGATGTTTCGATTGATGATTTTGGTACTGGGTATACTTCTTTATCAGTTTTGCAAAACAGTGAATTTAACTACTTAAAAATTGACCGATGCTTTATCAACACCATTGGAATTGAATCCGTAAACTCCCCTGTATTGGACACCATTATCAATCTAGGGCATAGCATGAATGTACTCATGGTGGCTGAAGGCGTTGAAACCAAAGAACAAGCGGATTACCTTTTATCGCAAGGGGTTCAACTATTGCAAGGCTATTATTTCTATCGACCTTTATCAATCGAAGACATCCTGGAAACTCTGCAACACTGATTATTCTTATTGATGAATTTTAGGACTAGGTGGGATTCCATCCTTTTACTAATAGGGCTCAAAATTCGGTGATATAGTTCACGCTATTAATCCGAATTTAATCTCCATTATCAGAAGGACAGTAAATGGAACTCTCATTTGAGATCATGGCATTACTCGTCGGCATCGCCGCATTAGCCGGCTTTATTGATGCAATGGCAGGCGGTGGTGGTTTGCTCACGTTACCCGCCTTACTTGCAGCTGGCATCCCTCCTGCTCAAGCCTTAGCCACCAACAAACTGCAAAGCTCATTTGGTAGCTTCTCTGCCAGTTTATACTTCATTCGTAGTGGGACGGTTAAGCTGCAATCCATGTGGCTATCCATCGCATGCACTTTCATTGGTTCCGCCATTGGTGCTGAGGCTGTACAAGTCATCAAACCCGATCTATTGATGAGTATTATCCCAATCGTCCTCATCGCCATCTCCGGATACTTTCTATTTGCCAAATCGGTGACCCCACAACCCGATGATAAACCTAAACTGTCTGAAGCTGCGTTCGCGCTACTCATTGGCACGAGTGTTGGTTTCTATGATGGTTTTTTAGGACCAGGTACGGGTTCAATATTTGCGGTATGTTTCGTGGCAATTGGTCGCTACAGCTTAGTCGCCGCGACCGCTCGAACTAAGATCCTGAATTTCACCTCCAATATTGCCGCTCTCTCCTTTTTTATCATGGCAGGCCTACCTATTTGGGAGTTAGGCTTAACGATGGCGGTGGGGAACTTTCTAGGGGCGCGTTTAGGGGCAAAAGTGGTGCTTGGAAATGGGCAAAAAGTGGTTCGCCCATTAGTGATTATTATGTCGATGACCATGGCGCTTAAGCTTCTGTGGGAACAGCATCAGCAATGGCTACTATCAATGCTTTAACTCGATCATTGCGGTAAGTATTCGATCGACAGCATAAATGTACGGGGCGAAATAACGGTTTTAATTCATCAAAATTAAAGCAATATTTCGCCTCAATTTTTAGCGTTTTCACGATCGATAATGGAACCAGTGCAGGTGCAACGCCTCCCAGGGCAAGTTGAGCCGCCGCGGTGTATGAATCCATCTCCATCAATGGGGAAATACCAAGTTTTAACAATACTTCTAACTGATAGCGGTTAGCGGGATTGGTTAAATCATTGGTAATAATTTGCTTCGGCAGCCCTTCTAATCGGGTTTGACTCACCAGCACAAATGGCTCATCGCACAAGCGTAAAACTTTAAGCCCATGCTGCGTTGGTAAATCGCCGGCACAAAATCCAATCGTGGCTTTGCCAGACTGCACTCGCTCTACAATTCTCGGAGTATGATGAGTACCAATATGAATCGCAGAATCGATTTCAAAATGCTTTCCCATCATCGAAGATAAATACCCTGCCACCAACGTTTCTGAACAATCAAGGCGAATAACCGTCTCGTCATCCAAGTTATGCTGTTCATAGATGCGGCCTTGCAACTCATGGAACGTCGGTTCAACACTGGCAATCAGTTCTTTTGCCGCCGGTGTTAAACGCACATGTCTTCCATCCGGCACAATCAACTTCTTGCCTAATTTCTTCTCTAATAAGGCAATACGTTTACTGACCGCCGACTGGCTAATATAAAGTTGGCTTCCCACTCGACTCATGGTTTTCTCATGACTCAAGACTAACAGTGTTTCAATACCTTCGAGTAACATACAATCCATGCTTATTGGGAATAGATAGAAAGATAATAACCCAGTCGATCATTATCTACGATACCAAGTCAGAAAAATCATTCAGAAAGATAATTTGAATATGCTCAAATAACTTCAAGATGTGAGTTTCAACAAGAATAAAACAAGCTTTATACCCAATTAACTTGAAGATGCAGATTTCATAACCTGAAAATTATCGTTAATTCTAGTCGTCAGTGAGTCTGCAACTTTAGGTAAAGTCACATCAAAAAATCGATTTATTGCATCCTTAAAGGATGCTTTTGTTGGGAAGTAAACATTATTTCTGGCATGCTCATGCATGACCTTCCACAGTCGTTCTATTGGATTTAAATTTGGACTGTAAGGGGGCAAATAATGCAGTTCGATATTGAGTATCCGGGCAAAATCTTTTACCAGCTGACTTCGGTGATAACCGGCACCATCGAGAATGACATGAATCTTTTGCTCTAATGGATAATGTTCTTTTTTCAGTTTCCAAAAGAAACGGGCAATACTTTCACTATTAATTGTTTCATAACTTTCAGTCACAGTTGCAGCGATATCAGCAAGATTCAGAGCACCGACAAAGTTCAATCGTGTACGACTACCCGTCGTTTCAATCACTTTGTCTTGCCCTTTACGGAGCCAACCATAAGTGATTTTGGTCGCTTGACTTGGATGCACAGCATCCAAGAATAAAATAGGCTCGTTTAGTTGCTTCAGCTCTTGATAATATTGAATAAAAGCACCTTGAGCTTCAGGGTTAAACTTATGTGGAACACCTTTAGGTTGCTTATAGGAAAAGCCATTATGGTGTAACCATTTATTCATTCCAGCGACAGTGTAAGTGACTTGGAATTGATTCTGAACGTAGTCAACAATCTGGTAAGTGTGAAAATAAGTATTGTCAGTAAGATGCTCAATTAATGCTATAGTTTCGGCAGCATTGAGTTTACTTTGTGAGCCACCATTTTCAGGCTTCAATTTTTCAGATTGTAGGTAATCATTAATATGGCGTATCACCGTTGTTTGATGAATTCGCAATGCTTGCGAAATCATAGAAACAGACCAACCCTCAGATGCGAGTAAGACAGCTTTAATGCGGTCACATACTCGACGGTCACGCGATGAATCGTGCATCCGTTCGAGTTGTTTTTTCTTTTGGTTGGAAAGTTCAATGTTCATGTTTGCTAGCATGATCCTGTTCAACGATAAAATCAAGCATCTTCAATGATCACGGGTATATGTTGTGTCAGATTTGTTCAAAAAGTGCTTACATTCCCTCGCAAATCTTCCTTGTCTAAAGACTTGGATGATAGCTCTAAATTCTTCAACCTGAGGTCACTTGGGTATATAGATTTCCAAGTTGATTTAAAAACTCCGAATGTAAGATTGGGTGGCCTTTCGCCGAAACTGACAGAACAATATCAACAGCGGGTAACGGTGGCATATCGGGTAATATTTTCACGCTATCGCCAGTGCTCAGTTTTCCCATCGCACCGATCGCTAAACCATGTTCCACTAATCCCCGCTGCGCAGAAGCCGTATTACAACAAGCGAGTAATTGGTAACGAACGCCTCGCTTTGTTAAACCATCAATCGCCGCTGCATGATATTTACAATCGCTTTGAAATAAAGCTAAAGGAACGTCTTCAGCTAGGTTTAACTGGTAGTCATGTGAGGCAATCCAAACACCTTGATCAGAAGTTAACCAATAGCCTTCTTCTGTATTAGGCTGCCGAGTTAAAATCGCCGCATCAAGCTTTCCATCATCGAGCCACTGTCTTAATGTAACACTTGGCTCGCTGTAAATATGTACAGAACACTTTGGCTCTACTGCATAAATAGTCGCCATAAAAGCCGGCAAAATCGTATCATTATAGTCTTCAGGGCAACCAAGCTTTAACGAGCGCTTACCTTTGGTCGATTTCAATTGCTGCAGGGCTTGATCGTGCATGGTGACCAATTGCTTGGCATGGCTACTTAAACTCAACCCTGCTTCCGTCAATACAAGGTTGCGGCCATCTTTCGTAAATAAACTCGCCCCGGTTTCCTCTTCCAACTTTTTCATCTGAGCGCTCAATGCCGATTGAGTTCGATGAATCTGTTTCGCCGCGCGGGTAAAACTGCCAGTTTCAACAAAAGCTAATAAACTACGAAGTGCATCAATATCCATTTGACCTACTCACTTGATCCATCAATGTTTTTAATACCAGATATCAAAACTATCCGTTCGTTATCAAAGAAGCAATCCTTTACAGTAAATCCACATACGGACATACACATCAATAAGGAACGATTATGCAACTTTATATCGGCAACCAAAATTACTCGAGTTGGTCATTGCGCGGCTGGCTTATCTTTGCTCAGCATGACCTCAAAATCGAAGTAATAAAACTCCCCTTATTCAAACCCGAATTTTATCGAACTCTAGAAAAGATAACCCCTACAGCGAAAGTCCCAACTTTAGTTGATAAGCAAGTAGAGGATGAGGATGTAATCGTATGGGATTCACTGGCAATTTTAGAGTACATCAATGAACAATATTTAGAGGGTAGCGCCTGGCCAACCGACCCTCGTCAAAAAGCCAAAGCCCGTGCTATTGCCTGTGAAATGCATTCTGGCTTCACCGCTTTACGTAACGAAACGCCAATGAATTGCCGGGCAACCCGACATGTCGAATTAAGTCAAAGTGCACTCAATGACATCGCCAGAATTGACCAAATGTGGTCACAGCAAATGAACGACTATCCAGATGAGTGGCTGTTTGGTAAATGGTCGATAGTCGATGCCATGTATGCACCCATCGCACTACGCTTTCAAACTTACCAAATACCACTTTCTGATCTGGCACGTCAATATCAACAAAAAGTCATCACTAGCCCAGCAATACAGAGATGGCTCTATGAGGCCAGTCTAGAAAGCGATATCGTGGAAGAAGATGAAGCAGGGGAAGCTATCTAAACATTATTTTAACCGTCACAATTTCCCTTTTAAAGAATCATACTTTTTTAATTAAGTATTTAAAAAGTATGATTCAATATAACGATTATATTATTAATTAATTATCACCATTATAAAAAGGAAACTAAAGTTTAATAGAAACACAACAAATAGCACTTTAGTTTTATTTTAACACAACGAAAATCAACTTAAGTTTATATGTAATTAAATTAACAAAAAAACACACCCCAAGTCACCAACAATTAAAAAACACAGTAAAAAATAGAAGCCTTTGAAATCCCTAAACATTAAACATTGAAAACAAAAAGCAAACATCAGAATGTGTTTTTATCATTAATAAATAATTGCGAATAAGAATATATGCTCTATATATAATGAATGTATTATTATTACCAAGGGAATATAATGAAGAACATGGATGTCATGCTACTCTCTACTAGTTGTATTCAGAGTCAATTAATGAAAGAGTTACTATCTGAGTCTTTAGGGCCATCAATCACACTTGTTAACCAACATACCTTTGCTTACCATGATTGGAATAAGCCAGCATTGATCTTGGTCGATCTCGCCAATTTGCCTACGTCCAATCAGCCATGGGAGTTATATTTACGTGGTTTTAAAGATAATATCAGCACGGTGCTACTTAATACTCAAGACAGTATTTCCGCACAAAAATTATTACAGTGGCCGAATGTGTATGGATACTTTTCTCATTATGAAGATCAAGAAACACTCATCAGAGGCTTAACTAAAGTATTAAAAGGGGAACATTGGATACCGCGTTCGATGTTGATTGAAATGCTACTCTATCTTCAATCGATAAAACCAATCACCACGACATCAATTGAATTAACCAGCCGAGAAATTGACGTCCTTAATTTATTATCCAACGGTAAAAGTAATACGGAAATAGCTAATGAACTTTTTGTTAGCGAGCACACAATAAAATCTCATTTATATAAAGCATTTAAAAAAATCAATGTTAAAAACAGAGTGCAAGCTAAAAGGTGGGCACGATGCCATTTACCCTTATATGACGGATAAAATGGACCGTTCGGGTAGTATCATGTGTAATGAAAGAGATAAATTTATCGAACCTTGACCGTTAATGGATCTAATTGCACAAACATACCATCAACAGATTGTGCATCATCAATATAAACCGTTTGAGATTGGTACTGTTCATCGTAAAAGCTGAGTTCATATTGTCCTTTAGGGATCATGTCGAGCTCAAACTCGCCTTGCATACCAGTATAAAATGGGAAGCTTCGGCTGCCATCTTCCGAGACAAACTCCCCCACCACATCGACTAAAGGCTTGCCTTGAACCTCTAATTGCCCACTCACCAATAAACCTTTAATCATTTCTAAATTCACACTAGACCCTCGGCGCAACCCTCCTTTTACCACAAACTGTGAAAATTCTAATTCTTTATCAAAGGCCAATTCGCGAGTATTGACTTCGATTAGCCGCTCACGACGATTACTCACTTCCGTGACCAAGCTCTTTGAGCCACCTTGCGCTTTCGGCACAATCGAAACGCGGCCATAGTCATTTTTAACGAGTCGATAATCGTCATCTTTATCGTCTAACGTCACAATGCTAAAGCCAGAACTGACCGGTGATGTCCACGCAACATTGGTACCAGAAAACGCAATTCCGGTTTCTAACCCAACACTACCGACTCGAGTTCTATTTTCCGTATCAATTTCATTATTGGAGCTGAGTCTAATATTACCGTTTAAGTAATCGCCATATTTCTTATAATAAAAATCGGCACCGTCATACTCTTGATCGCGTAAATTGACGGTGCCCCGCCAGCTTTGATCAAGACCATAATGATAAAACGATAACGCATTCTCACTGTGCTCTTTGTTTGAGTCATATCGGGATGACACACTAAAACGCTGATCAAAAAGACTGATCGGAATATTGGCAGAAATGGCAAAACTTTCTTCACTGTCGCCATTGGTTTCTTTCCAACGCAAGTTCAGCCCTAAACTCAAGTAATCCCATAATCGATAGCTGGTATTCAGCGCTAATGAATTCTCAACATTGACGTTATCATCAAAGCGAGAATACCCATTAAATGACATATAGCCATTTTTCATCGGTAAATTGAGCCCAGTACTGAAGCGAATATATTGCTGAGTCTGATAACCAATAATTGGCTCTTGATAGCTATATTCATAACTGATATTTGTGTTATTCAATGCGCCCCAAGCGGTTTCAGGCAAGTAGTAGCTCACTTTTCCTTTATAAAAATCACTTTCCTGGGTTTGCTTTAATCCCGTTTCTAAAGTGAGAAAGTTATCCCCTACCGCAAAGTTATGCAGCAAATTATAATCTTGTACATCTTGTTGCCATTCCACTTTGGGAGAAATTGTCCACCAGCTTGTTAAGCCATACGACAACACCATCTGCGCTGCGGGCACTTCATCGTTAAGCTCTTTAACGCCTTCGTCGTTGTAATACTGAACATAGCCGGCGGTCCACTGCGTTTCTAGCGAACCCGCTAATAAAATCTCGGGGACATTGACTAGGTTGTAATATTTCACAACCTCTGAGCCACCTTGGTCGATGTAACTCACTTCGACTTCATTCACGCCATTGTCTATCGGCAAATCGCGTAAATTATATTGTCCCGGAGCTAAACGAATACGGCGAAAATCTTCACCGTTGATCTTTATCGTCACAATCGACGTCGATTCTAGAACAATCGGTACCGAATTAGGGCGATAGTAGTCACGTAGATATTGAGGTTGATAGGAATAGGATAGGCCAAAAATATCACCCGGATTGAGCTGCTGAATTTGCGTATCAGAATAGTAATCACCAACTTGAATAAAGCCGTAATTATTCGGTAAATCATACATTAAACGAGAAGCATCACGCTGGATTCGCATTTCCTCTGTCATACTATTTCGAGAGAAAGTGTGCCCGTCTTCAAGGGTTAAAGGCCCTAAAGCAATCCCTGTACGCAACGCTAAGCTATCGGAATATTGCGATGTATCATCCAAATTATGGGTATGAGTATAATAAAAATTGAACACCCCACTGACGGGGCTTGGCTCAATCATTCGCACGTTTTTGGCGTACGCTTTTTTAGACGAATAGCCACCAAAAGGAATGTCGATTTCTTCAAGCTGTTCTGCCGGTATATCAATCGTAATGATCAACATATCTTCATCGAAGTTCGCACTCCAACCGAGCTTTTTCAGATCACTTGCGACAATCCGAGTATCCATAAATTCTTTTACAAGTTTGGTTTTGATGCTGTCTAGAACAAGAGGGGAAACTTTATCGACAAACTCTCCACTATCGAGCTGCCAATCTGCCACGTTTTCATTGGATAAGTAAGCAGTGATTTGTACTCGCTTGGTCGGCAGATCAACATCAATGGGCATTGGGATTCTATCTTCAGCCCACGCACTCATTTGCCCACTAAGTAAGCAAAATAACGCAATAGCAGCCCAGCGTTTCATTTTTCAAATTCAAGAATATCAATCGAATTAACGCTCTGTGGAGCAATGCCAGATTTGATGGGAAGCACTACATGAGACTTCGCGAGCATATTAATCGTAGGCAGTGCATCTTTATAAGTCACTTCACCACTAGAACCTTGGTTAAACACTAATCCCCAATTATTGAGTACCGCGTGTTTATTCCCTAGATTTTGAATATAAATCTTACCGGCATCCATTTTAGCCACGAGATTATGTTCGGCTTTTTCTGGTGTCACGTATACGGAAGTGACAAATTTATAATTAAACTTCACCCCTTCTTGTTCACCCACCGTGATCGGTTCAAAAATCACTCGATAAGAACGCTCATCGGGTATCGCCTTTTTCCCTAAGTACATCACTTTAATTCTTTTCGATTGACTTGGATTCAATATGATTTTGCTCGGGAAAATTCTTAATTCTTTAGTTTCTTTATTAATTTCTCGCCCCATCGAATCCATCGTCCGATAATAGGTTTTAACCAAATAGGTTTGTTGCTCACCAGATTTATTTTCAATGGTATAACTCGATACTGGTTTTTTTATATCTATATCCATTGAAAGTGGTGTGATCATGACATTAGCTAAAGCTGATATATACCCAATCAACTTGAAGTTGCAGGTTTCAATACTTGAAAGTTATCATTAATTCGAGACATTAGTGAACTTGCAACTTCAGGTAAAGTCACATCAAAAAATGTATCGATGGCACCCTTAAAGGATGCCTTTGTGGGGAAATATACATTGTTTCTTGCATGTTCATGCATCACCTTCCACAGTCGCTCAATTGGGTTTAAATTGGGGCTGTAAGGAGGCAAATAATGAAGCTCAATATTCAGCATGGTTGCAAAGTCTTTGACTAACTGGCTACGGTGATAGCCTGCACCATCTAAAACAATGTGTACTTTTTGTTCTAATGGGTAATGTTCTTTCTTAAGTTTCCAAAGGAAACGAGCAATATTCTCACTGTTTACCGTGTCGTAATTTTCAACAACCGTGGCTGAAATATTATTTAAGTTTAAAGCACCAATGTAATTTAACCGAGTACGGCTACCCGTGGTTTCAATCACTTTATCTTCACCTTTACGGATCCAGCCGTAAGTGATTTTGGTCGCTTGGCTTGGATGCACAGCATCCATAAATAAGATAGGCTCGCCGCGTTGTTTCAGTTCACGATAATATTCAATGAAAGCGTGTTGAGCTTCAGGGTTAAACTTATGAGGAACACCTTTAGGTTGTTTGTAAGAAAAACCATTGTGATGTAGCCATTTGTTCATACCAGCAACCGTATAGGTGACCTGAAATTCAGACTGAACGTAATCAACAATTTGATGAGTATGAAAGTAAGTATTCTCAGCGAGGTGCTCAATAAGCGCCATTGTTTCCGCTGCATTGAGCTTACTCTGAGAACCGCCATTTTCTGGTGTGAGTTTTTCAGATTTCAAGTAATCATTGATATGACGAGTAACGGTAGTTTCATGAATTCGCAAAGCTTGCGAAATCATAGAATTTGACCAACCTTCAGACGCAAGCAAGACCGCTTTAATGCGGTCGCGCACTCGACCATCACGCGCAGAGTCATGCATTCGTTCGAGCTGTTTCTTCTTCTGGTTGGATAATTCTATTTTCATGTTTGTTAGCATGATCCTGTTAAAAGATAAAATCAAGCATCTTCAATGATCACGGGTATAGAAAATAGCGAAGTAATAATAAAAAATATTATTTTAAACATAGTGCAACCTTAAATAATAAAGAGGAGGAAGCCCCCCTCTTTTTATTTTACAAAACTATAAAGCGACAAGAGAAAAGGTAATCGTTTCGGTGTAGTGACCACTACCTGCATTATCAAACGCACCCGCAGTTGTTTTTAAAATGAGTTTGAATTGTTGTTCACTTGGATCATAGACTGAAGTAAATACACCATTCATGTTCGCACCGCTGCTATAAGTAAATGGTGCATTGGTAGCTTGAAGGCTCGTTCCATTCTTAACCTCAGGTGTAAGCGTATAACTGATGGTATCTCCACCATCACTATTAAATAACCCACCATTAGCGAGGCTGACATCAATGTTATAGCCATCATTAGAGTTACACTTTACCGCCCCACTGATCGTTTGTGGATTTTTATCAGTAATATTATTCAGCTCTAATATTTTATTATGTCCCGCACTTAATTCTGCGATTTCACCAAGCGATGTGTCCGTATCACCGGTTGCCAGTAAACCAATATTACATACTAATGGCACCGCATGAGTAAGTGTGACTGACGCTGTATCATTACCATCGGCGAATGCATTCGACGACGCTGCAGCTAAGCCGAGCATCGCAAGTGTTATTGCTGTTTTTTTCATAATAATTCCTTTTACCGTTTAACGGATGTTTTCATAAAAGTTGACGTGACCTTGACAATCACTCATTTAATTTAGTCGAATAAAAAAACAATCTAGTATGAAATAAATAGGAATCGAAAATGAAAGTAAGACCAACTTAATATTAATATTATTAAGTAAAAATAAATTGAATAAACCCAAATTCAACTCCGAACTGCGACATTTGTAATTTCAAGCAGCCAACATCATTTTGCTAAAAATGACGGCTGGTTGCTTGAACCCTAAACACTTCTTTGGACGATAATTTATCCGAAGTTGGGCTCGCTCAACTTCATCATCACTCACCGACCGTAAATCTGTTCCTTTCTTGATATATTGTCTCAACAGGCCATTAGCATTTTCATTAGCACCGCGCTCCCAAGAACTATAAGGGTGAGCAAAATACACATCGGTTTCTAAGGCTTGTGCTACTTCCATATGACCCGCAAATTCTCTGCCATTATCGGCCGTTATAGTATGAACAAATCGTTTGTATGGCCGTAATAAGTCTATCGTCGCTCTGGTCACATCTTCTGCTGATTTTGAAGGCACTTTTTTTACTAAATAAAACCGTGTGGCTCGCTCTAAGATTGTGACAATAGCGCCCGTACCATGTTTACCAAGAACTGTATCAATTTCCCAATCACCAAAACGTGTACGATTATCGACATCTTTGGGTCTTTCATCTATTGAAATGGCATTTTTTATTGCGGGAGCTTTATCTTTCTTGCCTCTTCTATAGCGTTTATGACCTTGGCGTAAATGACGAAACAGTTTACCGCCTTGCCGTTTATTGCAGGCAATAAAACGGTAAATCCATTCATGACTGACTTTTTCTCCAATACGAGTAAGAACGTGAGATATTTGCTCTGGACTCCAGTCTTGCGTTATTAAAAACTCAATAAATTCGACACGTTGTTGCGGTACTCGATACTTAGATGCGTTTAATCGCTTTGCCCTAGATAGTTGCTGGGCTGTATCTGGTGAATATTGTTCTTTTGTACCGCATCGTCTCAACTCTCTATAGAGAGTTGAGCGGTGACATTTTACGGTTTTGGCAATTTCAGAAATTGAAATTCCCTGTTCTAAAAGGGCAGAAATCTGGTATCGTCTTCCCTCGGTCAACTGCTGATAATTCATGGTAGTCCGCTTGTTTCTTTGGCGAGAAGAGCGTACCACTTTCAGCAGTTGGTTTCCTCTTCTACACCATTCCATGAATGTCGCAGTTATTATCTGAAATCAGGAATAATTAGAAAATAACCAATGAAGATTAATTATTGATGACATTAAGTATGAAGCAGGTATGTGAAATGAGCGCCATCATATTAATGAGGCAGGTTGCAAATAATCATTAAAAGATGAAAGGCCGAATACCGCTCAGTTTTCGGCCTTATTTGAAAAGAGTTATACGTTACCGAGTGAAATTAGATCACTTTACATTCCGCTTTAATCACAGCGACTAAGCGTTCTACTGCCACGACTAATTCATCGGTAGTTGCATTGGTAAAGTTTAAGCGAAGGGCAGGCGTCACTTTCTCACCTTGTTTATAAAACACGGAACTAGGCACTACCGCGACTTTATTTTGCAGCGCAGCCTTGGCTAAAGCGAAATCATCACACTCTGGCAACGTTAGCCAAATAAACATTCCACCTTCCACTGGGTTAAAGTGACAGCCTTGTGGCAATTTAGCGGTCAGTTGCTCCGCTAAACACAAATAACGTTCTTGATAAATTGCACGCAACGTTTCTAAGTGGGCAGGAAAATTTTGGTGGTTGAGCAAATCAAGCAACACCGCTTGCATTGGAATGCTTGAATGTAAATCCGCACATTGCTTCACTTTCACCAGAGGTGCGATCCATTCAGCTTTCCCCGTCACAACGCCCATACGCATACCCGGTGCCGCAATTTTTGAATACGAACGCAGCACTAAAGCACTTTCTGGGCAAAAGCTAGACACCAGAGGTAGCATCTCGCCCATAAAACGCAGCTCACGATAAGGCACATCTTCCACCAGCGTCACACCATATTGTTGGCACAAATGCGCGACTTTTTTACGGACTTCCAGGCTCCACGATACGCCAGTCGGGTTATGAAAATCGGGCACCGCATAAAACAATTTTGGCGCTTGCTCAGCAAAGCAGGATTCAAGTTCAACAAGATTGGGGCCATCCGCTTGTTGGGAGACACTGATCACATTCGCTTGCGCTAATCCAAACACTTGCAACGCACCTAGATAACTTGGGGCTTCCATGACCACCTTGTCATTTGGATTAACAAATGCGCGTGCAATTAAATCTAAGGCTTGTTGAGAGCCAGTACAGACTAACGATTCATGATGCTCAGGAAGCTGAAACTGTGTACGAAAGTAATCCAGCAATGGACCATAACCAGCGGTTTGACCATATTGAAATAAAGCGGGCTTTTGAGGCAAAGAGGTTAAAGACTCATCCATTAAGGCTATTGGAAAAGTATTGCCATCAGGTAGGCCTCCCGCTAAAGAGATCACGCCTTCGGCTTGCGCATCCATCAGAATTTCACGAATGTAAGAAGGTTGGATTTGTTGTAGTGCTTGGGTAAGTTCCATTTTCCGGCTCGACTTAAAATTAGATTAAACCATTGTACGCCTTCTTTGGTTATCGACAATATTGTAAACATAAAAAATGCCCAGTTTTTCACTGAGCATTTTCGTTTGTGGAGCGCTATTGCCAGATATTATTCTGTCACGACTTACCTTTAAAGCTTTTGGCAAGAAGGTTATCTAATCCAAAGCAACCCGCTCCTGAAACGGCTAGTGACACCGCCATCGCCAACAAGGCTAATCCAAACTCATAGCCACCGTTCGCTAGGAATAAACCATTTGGTAAATGCACACTGACTATCGCAACGATCATGGTAAAAGCAACCACCACGGCTGCTGGGCGGGTGAGCAAACCAAGCAATAGAAATAGGCCACCGAAAAACTCACCAGAACCAGCTAAAAAGGCCATTAGCTCACCAGGATTTAACCCTAATGACGCCATAAATTGCCCCGTGCCAGCAAGGCCACCTCCGCCAAACCAACCAAATAATTTTTGAGCTCCATGCCCCATTAAAATCACCCCAACAGGTACACGTAACATTAGTGGCGCTAGGCTCGCTGGTGAGTGCAAAATACGTTGTAAAACTGACATAAAATATCCTTATGAATAAAACAGGCTAAATAAAAGTTACTGCCACAAATACGATTCCATTGATAAAGCGTGGTGCTGAATACCACCTTCAATCACTGAAACCTGATCACGATGGCGACTAGCACCTAACGCAACGAGCAGGGGTAGATAATGCTCATGAGTAGGATGAGCACGAAAAAAATGCGCTTGTAAGTTTGGAGCATCTAGCAAGGCTTGTGGATTACACTCCGTGATTTGCAGCCGAACCCATTGTTCAAATTCCACCACATAATCGGCCGCCTGCTTTGAGTCCAAAACAAGATCACGTAAATTGTGAGTAATCGACCCTGACCCAATCACGGCGATACCTTGTTCACGTAAACAACCCAGTTGCTCACCTAGGCGATAAACATCATCACCAGAGGCATGCGAATTGATAGACACCTGAACCACTGGAATAGTTGCATTTGGCACTAAATGCATTAATGGCACCCAAGCACCATGGTCTAAACCACGCTGATCTTGCAACCGAACATCCAAACCGTCGGCTTCCAATAAGCTCTGAATTGCCTTCGCTAATTCAGGCGATCCTGATGCCGGATATTCCAATTGATATAACTGTGTGGGAAAACCACCAAAGTCATGAATGGTTTGCGGCGCTTTATCTGACGTCACGCCAGTAAAACCATTGGTCACCCAATGCGCAGAAACAATCACAATCGCTTTAACGCCATCAAACACCGTTCGATGCTGTTCAAGTAAATCACGTGCATGACTTTGCTCAATGGCAAACATTGGAGAGCCATGACCAACAAACATCACAGGCGCTAACTTCATACTCTCTCCTTTCACAAACATGTTAAGGGATCACTCACTTTGAGCATTCCCGACTGGATGAAATAGAGTTTGCGTCACTTGCGTTTAATTGACAATACAGCTAATAATAAACACATTGTTCAATAATTTTTTACAGTAAAATCGCAGGATGTAGGAAACATGGATAAACTTAACTTAATGAATAGCTTCGTCCATGTGGCCGAAAAAGGCTCATACACCGCCGCAGCGCAGCATCTTGGAAAAACCAAAGCGTTAATGAGCACTCACATCACTCAGCTTGAAAATTTATTAGAAGTTAGGTTGATTCACCGCTCGACTCGCGGGCTGCAACTTACCGACGCAGGCAAGGCGTATTACGAACAAGCCAAGCGAATATTAGATGATATTTCGATGGTAGAAGTTGGATTACGCACCGACCAACAACAAATTGCCGGACGGTTACGAATTAGCGCCCCAACGACCTTTGGTGAATGTGTTTTAATGCCATTTATTGCGCAATTTATTCAACAACACCCGGATATTAATATCGATGTGGTGTTAAATGATCGCTTTGTTGACCTTGTCTCAGAAGGTTACGACTTAGCGATTCGTATTGGTCATTTAGCCGATTCAGATCTAATTGCAGTGCCCGTTGGCCACATGTCACTCAAAGTGTGCGCCTCTACGGCCTTTATCAAGCATTTCGGTGAGCCTCTCATTCCGCAAGATCTTTCCAAGCTTCCCGCGGTGTATGACAGTAACCATAAGGGCCCAAAACTGAGACAATGCTACAAAAACGGTGAAACTTTTCGCTTTACCATCCAACCGACTATCTCGGTTAACAATGCGTTGGCATCCGCTTATCTGGCCGTTCATGCCAATGTCTTTACCATTAGCCCTGATTTTGCCGTCGATCCCTTTATTGAATCCGGAGGTTTACAAACCCTTCTGCCTGATTTTGATTTTGGGGCCTACCCAGTGAACGCGGTATATAGCCATCGAAAATACTTACAGCAAAAAATCAACGTGTTTAACCAAGCGTTAAAAACCTACATGACTATACCCAAGTAACTTCAAGATATGAATTTCAGCAAGAATAAAACAAGCTTTAGGCAAGGCAAATTGAATATGATCATAGTGATTCTATCTCTGGTCAATTTAACGCGGCATAAAGCTTGTTTTAACTTACCCTTCGGGAGCTTCATTCAAACCTTTATGCCGCGTCAGATTGGTTTGAAAGGTGCCTACATTCCTTCGCCAATCTTCCTTGCCTAAAGGTTTGGATGATAGCTCTGAATTCTGCATCTTGAAGTCACTTGGGTATAAAGCATGCGTTTAAATAAACCTTAAGTTAAACTGAGGTTTCCAGCAGGCACCAATGAAGGGTAATAAATATGGATATGAGCGTTGGGCAAGTTGCCAAAAGAGCAGGGATAAGCGTCGCAACCTTACATTTTTATGAACAGAAAGGGTTAATTTACAGTAGCCGAAATGCGGGTAATCAACGTCGTTATCCTCGGCAAATTCTTCGTCGTATCGCGGTCATTAAAGCGGCGCAAAACGTAGGGCTCACCTTGCAAGACATTGCCGAACAATTGGCTTGCCTTCCCAAGCATAGAGCGCCAAAAAAAGAAGAATGGGAAATCCTTGCTCAACATTGGCAACAGCAGCTCACTCAAAAGATCCAAAGCTTACAGGCATTACAAACACAACTCGGCAGTTGCATTAACTGCGGTTGCTTATCTCTTGATAGCTGTGCTCTATATAACCCGCAAGACAGCAAACCGATTAACCTAGCAGGGGCCAAACTCAGCATGATTTCAACGAACAAACAAAGCGACACTAATGGCGAATAAGAAAACTCAACCCACCCTTCCCTGTATTGCCCTTCCTTCATTAATACACCGAATTGGTGGAGAGACTTGCAAGCGCGCCAAAGCGATCGCCCTCGATCATCACTGCGAACTGAAACGTATTCGTCGCTCACGTAATTGGCAGCTCACCGGCACCACAGCAAACTTGACGCTGTTGCTCAGCCGCATACAAACCGAGCAAGATGAAACCATGGATTACCTCATCAGCAAACTGCAAGCGGGTTTACTGGCGCAGAATGACAAACCCCAATCCAAAGCTGCTCAACTCGCCTCACTAATCCAATACCATCCAGATATCACGTTAAATGAGCTAATGGAAGCCACCCACTGCACCATGGCCGAAGCAAGAGTGGCAAGGTTTCATTTTCAGGAATTTGAATGATTAAGATACGCACCTACCAGCCAGAGGACGCACAAACCCTCTGGCACTTATTTTTCAATACCATCCGCCAAGTGAATCTTCAAGATTACACTCAAGCGCAGGTGGAAGCTTGGGCATCTGAAGACATCAATATGAAAGATTGGATTGCTCATCTCAACCAACTCTGCCCTTATATTGCAGAAATTAATCACAAGATTGTCGGGTACGCCGATTTACAACCTGATGGGCTGATTGATCACTTTTTCTGTCATCATCAATATCAGGGCTGTGGTGTAGGCCGGGCATTAATGAGCCATATTCACATCCAAGCCAAAAAACAGCATTTAACTCGTTTATATGCCAACGTCAGTGTAACGGCAAAACCCTTTTTTGAGCATGCTGGGTTTGTCGTTAAAGAGCCGCAATCCGTTTCACTCCGTGGCCAGTCGTTTATTAATTATAAAATGGAAAAAATAATCACATAAATATTCGTTAAAACCTCAATTAACTCCTATATTGATAACAAATGTCTTTATATGAGAGATTAAATGCTATATCGAACTATTCCCTTTGCCACTCACCTATTATCTGAAATTGGTGAATCTCCTATTTGGTTAGCTTCTCACCAATCGCTTTTTTGGGTAGATACCGAAAGTTTTCATATTCATCAATATTCTTTCCCAAGCCAACATCATCAACGAATAAAGGTACCAGTTGCAGTCACTGCTATTGCGCCAACACAAAATTCAGACTGGCTAGCAGCAACCAAAACCGGATTATATCGATGTAATTTTAACTTTAAAAACTTTGAATTTATCCTCGACCCCACTGAGGGTATAGAGCATATTAGACTTAATGACGCGGTAAATTGTCCCAATGGTGATCTTTGGTTTGGCACTATGAATGAGCAGCAACTAGATCGACCTGATGGCTGTATTTATCGCTATCAGGCCAAGACACACACTCTAACTCAATTGGATGATAATTATGCCGTGGCCAACGGAATCGCATTCAATGCAAAGCTCAAGCGTGCATATATATCAAACATGTTTAGAGGCCAAGTTATAGAATTACAAATGAACAATGATTGGTCAGTCGTAATAAATAAAAGGGTTTTCATTCAATTTGAAGAGCAGCAAGGCTTACCCGATGGGCTCACAACCGATAGTATGGGAAACATACATGTATGCCATTGGAATAAGGGTTGTATCAGTATTTACAACCCACTAGGTCAACGCTTAGATGTGATTGACTTGCCAGTACAGCATGCCACACGCTGTACATTTGGTGGAGAAAATTTAAATTCGTTATTTATTACCACCGCTTGGTATGGAATGACCGACCAAGCTAGAGGTGAACAACCACTTTCTGGAAGTACATTGGTTATGCCAGCACCATTTTTAGGTAAGGTTGAGCACATCTTCCCAGGCTAGCACTTTTAGCTATTTGATATACAAGATATAATCAAAAAAATTCAGGGATAACAGGTATCAATATGGATAACAAAGCCAACATGGAAAGTAAAGCTAACGCCGTTAGCCGTGTTGTAGAAATAGTGACTCAAACGGCACAACAGCAGCATCCCATTTCACTGCCGGATCTTATTTTTCATTCCAAAATTCCTAAACCGACGTATCATCGTTTAGCCCAGCAACTTGATGAAGAGCATTTTCTCTCTACTGATAATCGAGGCAATATATATCCCGGCACAGAACTGAAACGCATTGCTTTAAATATACATAGTTATAATGAAAAACGAGCTTGTGTACAGGCCATATTGCATGGTCTATCAAGGCGCGTAGAAGAAACTTGTGGCCTTGCCCTGCCTGATGGAAATGAAATGGTATACCACGAGCGTATCCAAACCAATTGGCCACTAAAAATAATACTGCCTTTAGGAATGAAGCCTCCAATTTGGGCTACCGCAAGTGGTAAGTTATTTTTAAGCTCACTAGCAAAAGCACAACGTAATAAGCTATTAAACCAATTACCTCTACAGCGTTATGCTAAAAACACACAAACAGATAAAATCAGCCTAGAAGCTGAATTTAAGAAAATCAGACAACGTCAATATAGTGTTGATAACGAAGAATTTATCGATGGACTTGTTGCAATAGCAGTTCCTATCTACTCCTCTGAGGGTAAATTTCTGGCATCTTTATTTTGCCACTGTCCAAAAACTCGAAAGAGTCTAGATGAGTTGCTGACCTTCTTACCGGTTCTAGAGCAAACGCGTACAAAATTGCAGCAACATTTAACTATTTAGCGATTTATTTACTTTGCTCTTCATTCAGCATGACTGACATAATATCATCCGCCGCTTCCTGCATTTTGGGGATAAACACTTCTAAATCAGACAGGCTGTGTCGGATAACAGGACTGTGGCAGAATAAGTATCCAAATAGCAACCCACTAGATGAAATAGGAACTGAAACAGCGGCCATGCCATCAATAAACTCGTTGTTATCGCGTCCATAGCCTAACTGAGCAATAATAGAGAGCTCCTTTTCAAGTTCCAGCTTATCGACAATAGTATGTTCAGTGAACACATCTAGAGCGATATTATCTAAAATTACTTGTCTCACCTCTTGCGATAAATTGGCTAAGTGTAACTTGCCTGATGCCGTAGCAGTCATTGGTACATAACTTCCAACGGGTAAACTAACTTGCAAAGGCCAATTAGTCTGCACACGTTCTAGATACAGCATATCAATGCCATTGGGTACTGATATTCCACAGGTTTCACCAATTTCAGAAGCTAATTTTTCTAGAATATTTATGCGTTGTGAAGAAAAAACACTATTGCGTATAACTTCAAGAGATAACTGATGAAACTCAGGCCCAGCAATAATTTTTCTATTTAAATTTTCGTTTAAAATACCCAACGCTTTTAATTGATGAACCAGTTTTCCCATCGCGAGTTTGGGTAAATCCATCTTATCGGCAAGCTCATTTGTCGTAAACTCACCTTCATGACAAGAGAGGTATGACATTACTCTCAAGACACGTTCAATCGTTGAGCCTTTCTCTTTTGAAACGGTGGTCTTTTTCATATTCATGAGTTTACTCATCACTTAATCTTACCATCAGGTTATACATATCCTCTTTCCGAATCAATACAGCATCTTTTTATATATTCTTTCATCCATATTCCAGTCCGATAAAAAGCCCAAACAACATAAACTTGTTTGGGCTAATGTGATTGATGTGTATTTAATTCACTGCTCGTAGCCTTGCTTCAGCCCAATCTGCATGATCGTATCCATCTCCATCACCGGCAGATCCCACAATAAGTTCTAATTCCGTAATATTAGAGGGAATAGGAATATTGATCGTTGTCCCAGCTTGACTACCAGTAATAACCGCACTCTGATAGATTCGGTTACCATTCAACCAAACTTCAAAGATAACACTTCCGTTACTTCCGACCTCATCATCAACTCCGATTATTGCTTGAAATTGGTCGTATTCTCCAGCAATTAGCGTATAGGTAATTGATGAATTGGTATGCACACCTAAGCCTTTATTATATAAAGAGCCGCCGATGCTAATTGTATTGCCATCATTCGCTCCCTCTTCCCCATTACTGCTGTCTATCTCCATAGGCCCCCAGCCATTTTGCACGGTTCCTGTTGCCGTCATATCACTCAAGTAATGATATAAACTTTGCCCTGCGGATTGAATAAGCTTTGCGTCTCCCCAACTCGCATGGTCACTCCCCACGCCATCACCTGCACCGTTCACAACCAACTTTAATTCATAGTTGTTTGGACTGAGATTAATCGAAACATATTGAGCGGTATCGGCTCCAGTCAGGGTGCCACTTTGATAACTCAATACACCATCAACCCACACCTCAAATATAACAGAGCCAGCGGTTCCTACTTCATCATCCATGCCAATAAAAGCTCTGAACTGCTCATAATCCCCGCCACTCAAATCGTACGCTATTTCAGATTCTGCATGCACACCTAGCCCTTTCTGATATTGGGTTCCCCCAATAGAAATCGTGTTGCCATCTCCAGAAGCTGATTCGCCATTACTAGCATCTTTTTCAAAATCACCCCATCCATTGATTGATGAAAGCTCTGTCATATCGCTTAGATAAACAACCGTGGCTTCAATTGGTGGTTCTGGTACAACGATTTCTGGCCCTTCGTACTCAATTTGCTCTAAGTATGCAACCAGATCTGCTCGTTCACTAGAATCTGTCACGCTGTGCTGAGTACCGATTTGAAGTACTTCATCTAAGGTTGCGGCTTGGCCGTTATGAAAGTAAGGCGGTGTTGCCCACACAGCAATCAAAGTCGGCGTATCAAAACCAACATCAACAAGTTGGCTTCCGTTTCCTTGCCCTGATGAAGCTTGAATTGTCCCTACATCATGACGTTGATTATCGGTATACAAATTACCACTATGGCAGCTATCACAGCCTTTTTGAGTAAATAAAAGTTTACCCGCTGTCGCCGATGCAGTCAGATTACCCGTTTGGCTTCTAAGAGGACTACGTGGGTACTGGTTGAGGCTGCTAACATACAGTGCAAGATTATCTAAATCCGTACTATACCCTGCCTTATTCGCACCGAGAGGATCGACGGTGAGTGCAAAAATAGCATCATCTAAAAAACCAACCCCTTCAAATTCGAAACGGATATCATTTTCAAAGTCATGAATTTCATCAAAATTAGCTGTCCAATGAACTCTACCATTTCCTGTTCCTACTCGACCAAGCAAAGAAATGGTATTACGCAACCCTTCTCCCCTATCAGTAAAATCCCACACACGGTTATCACTGTCACCATCTGCGTGACAACCAGCACATGAAATATAACCGTCACGGGTCATTCTAGCGTCGCTTGCATCATAGAAAATCTGCTTCCCAGCTAATACTCTTGGGTGCAATTTTTCATTTGAAACAAGAAAAATATCCGCTAATTTAACAATAGCTTCTCCTTGATTTTCAAAAGGAGATAAGTCATGAACAGAAATGGTTCTTGATAGAAAATTATGCACAAACAGTAAATCGCCAACTTTAATTAAACCTCGTGGCGCTTTACCTGAATCTGCAATCTCACTCGCCCGCTCGCGTGTATAAGCATCACGGATTTCAATGCTATTTTGTCCTTCTAATGCAATATAAACATAATCCCCTAGCTCACTGAATACGATGGCTTTTGGCTGTGCTCTATCATCAATATCCAATTGCAAGGCAGGCACTTCTGTCAATGTATTGAGATTGATTTGAGAAGTGATCGCTCGAAGTGTTGTTTCAAAAGTTAGTGCTTTACTTGGATCGCCATAGTTAAACTCTCCACGATCTACATTAGCTTTGATGGATGGTACCCAAGCATATTGGCCATCTGGCGAAATAGTGATGGCGTTAAGGTAGTTCGGCAACCCACGGCTACGATCTTCACCATCCGTCGTTGTCGTGTCTTTCTGTAATGGGATAACTAAATCAACCGACATTGAACCAATGTCTACTGCAACCACTTCAGCGTGAGATTGAGGTGAAATAAAACGAGTCACAAAAGCCGTAGAAGAGTGACTATCGACAGCTATGCCTCGAGCACTTTGCCCTACATTGACCTGCCCAAGAATATTTCTATCTGAAGCGTTAATTTTAACCACTTCACCAGTGGCCTGTAGTGACACTAAGACAACGCTACCATCTGGCGTAAATACCACACCATGTGGTTGGCTTGCACGAGGCAAATCAATGGTATGGAGAACACTGCCGGCTGAAGACAATACTTTAAGGTTATCACTACCTTGATTGGCCACCCAAATATCCCCATTGGGAGCAATAGCCAACGTACGAGGTTTCTCACCAACCGAAGCTTCCCACACTTTTGCAAACGGCGCTGTCTGACCAATAGCAGATACCGTCCCATTATCTTCATTAACCGCATATACCAATGTTGAGCCTTTCACAATGGTGCTGGCTGTCGTTGGAGCGGTTGTTGTCACTGGGTTATAAACGGTATGTTGTTGAGACTTACTGGTTGTCAACGTACCAGACTCTCTCACCGTCACAATCGCATTCCAGTGATTCGGAGCATTATAAGTGTGGCTAACGGAACCATTGCTAGAAAATGCGGTGGGAGCCGTACCGTCACCAAAATCCCAAGAATATTCTAAGCTCCCCCCTAATAAAGGAGAAGCCGAAGCTGAAAAAGTGATAGGAGTACCGAGTGTGACCTGAGTTGAACTAGAAAGTACAATATCATGACCAACCACTGATCCCGTCGAAAAACGGTAGCTGGTAGAAGGCATTGCATTACCGGAAAAGTCTTGAATACCATCCAGATCAACCACATAAATCGTGTCGGCATCTAATGGGGTATTGGGTGTAAAGTTAACAAACCCTAAATTGACACTGTAAGTACCATCAATCGCAGAGCCCCCTCCTAATGGTGTCACTGTGAAGGTCGAGCTATTAACCGACTCCATCAATATGCTATCTGAAAAAACAATACCAATACGAGACGATTGTGGTTGAAGTGTCGAATCCATTTCCGGGCTCAACCTGACAATCGTAGGAGGAGTATTATCTGGCCCGGCTTGATGAGCAATTAACCCGCTGCCTGTTCCATGATCATTACCAACCCAAACCATGTTGCCAAATGGAAATACTTGTCCATGATCAGTATCGCCACCAGCAGCGTTTAATGATCCTGTACCTAAGATTTGAATATTACTTAGATTGGATATATCCAGTACTGATATATCATTTTGGTTCCCCAAGAAAAGCTTATTATCTTGTAGGTTACAATACAGGTTTTGAAAACCTGACAATTGATCATGAACTAAAGTTATCGGATTGGTAGAAGTGTCATAGATTCTTAATTTGTCAGCAGACGAACGAGCACCGAAGAAAGCATATTGTCCATCCCAACAGGAAGCGTAATATTTTTCAGGTAAAGAACTAATACTTTTTTCTAGCGTTGGATTTACAGGATCATCCAAATTTAAGATAGAAAAGCCTGCTGTCGTTTCCATGCTTGATAAAAACATTTTATTTCCCACCACAAACACAGGGCCGACATTGAACCCACCTAGCTGAGAATTGGGTATCGTTTTAACGATAGAGGGGTTATTAATGTTTGTAGTGTCAACAATCGTTAACCCAGCATTACCTCGCGCTACATATAAATAAGGGGCCTGCCAAAATAATTGCCAAGAAACATTATTATAATCACCAAAGTTTACACCTGAAATTGGCAGTTTTGATACGCGAATAGGGTTACTTACATTAGACCAATCCCAAATTTCAATCCCTTTACCGGTCTGAATAGCAATTAAGTTGCCCTCACTCAAACCAAAAGAATGGGGCTCTCGAAATTCAGCTGTTCGCAAACCGTCACCAGTTCGGTATTGATTACTAGTATCAGGCTCATAGACCATCGTCACTAAAGATAAATTACTTGGATTTGAAGCATCGAGGGCAATCCAACCACCAGGCCCCCCGCCACTATCTGGTGCAAAAATACCAACCATATAGCCATTCAGCATGGTCATAGTATTAACACCATAATGTTTACTGCCAGGATAATCAGGTGGTAAAAAACCCGTAGTATCATCCACCAATGGATAAGATACTTGAGTGTAAGCCTCACCATTGCTGTAGTTAAGGTTACCTAATCCTGGGCCTTGTACGGCTCTAACGGACGTACTAAGTCCCAATAAAAAAACCAATCCAAGTACAATTTGTGAGATTGAATGGCGTCTGTTTCGCTTCCGTATAATACACATGAATTCTCTCCATGATTATGTTCACTAGTACAGAATTGAACTATCCGAGGCTAAAACAAATACGCCCCTCAACCGAAGTTAGTGAGTAGGGTTTAATATGAGTGAAATGCTCTATTTGTTAGTTAGTATGACGACTTCCTTACCCTTAGGAGTAGAAAGCCGCTGATTCAATAAACTACTTCATTGTTGGCATCACAAAGTCAGCCAGCTGTTGCTGATTTTTAGGCCAACGAGTGGTGACCGTTTTCATCCTTGTAAAGAAGCGAACGCCATCATTGCCATGCATATGAAGCGGGCCAAACAATGAGCGTTTCCAACCACCAAAGGAATGAAATGCCATCGGTACTGGAATTGGTACATTGACCCCCACCATACCCACTTCAACGTTATCGCAAAAATCACGTGCCGCTTGGCCATCGGCGGTAAAAATAGCTGTGCCGTTACCAAACTCATGCTGATTAATAAGACTTAATGCTTCGTCTAATGATTGCGCTCTCAGCATAGATAGTACTGGGCCAAATATTTCTTCCTGATAAATTGTCATGTCAGGAGTAACATCATCAAATAACGTTCCTCCGACGTAGAAACCATTTTCATAACCAGGCACCGAACAATCTCGGCCATCCACCAGTAAAGTGGCTCCTTCTTCCGCACCTTTTTCAATATAACTACTGACTTTTTTCATATGTTCGTCGGTGATCAAAGGGCCCATTTCATTTTCAACAGATTGCCCATAACCTGGCCCGACTCGCAACTCTCGAATACGTGCGGTCAATTTTTCAGCCAATTTATCGGCAACTTCGTCACCAATAGCAACCACAACCGAAATAGCCATACAACGCTCACCAGCTGCGCCAAATGCTGCACCCATTAAAGCATTTACAGCTTGTTCAAGATCTGCATCAGGCATTACGACCATATGATTTTTCGCCCCACCGAGCGCTTGTACGCGTTTTCCATTAGCCGAGCCCTGTGAATAAATATATTCAGCAATGGGAGTCGAACCGACAAAACTCACCGCTTTTACACGTGAATCCCTAAGCAGTACATCCACCGACTCTTTATCACCTTGCACCACATTAAATACCCCAGCAGGTAAGCCGGCTTGTGTTAATAACTCTGCTAATTTCAACGAAGCGGAAGGGTTTTTTTCTGAGGGCTTCAAGATAAAGGTATTCCCGGTAGCTAACGCGATTGGAAACATCCACATAGGTACCATGGCAGGAAAATTAAACGGTGTGATACCAGCACAAACCCCCAAAGGCATCATCATCGAGTGAGAATCTACGTCACCACCTACATTCCTGCTATGCTCCCCCTTTTGCAGGTGAGGTATACCGCAAGCAAACTCGACCACCTCTAATCCACGAGTTAATTCTCCAATGGCATCACTATGCACTTTTCCGTGTTCACGACTGATTAACTCAGCAAGCTCATCAATATTTTGTTCAATCAACGCTTTATAACGAAACAGAATCCGTGAACGGTTTAAAGGCGTCATTTTCGCCCATGCAGGCCACGCGGCCTCCGCAGCTGAAATCGCTTGCTCGGTATCACTCACCGAAGACAAGGCTACATCATCGATTATTTTTCCTGTCGCTGGATCGGTTACTGGGAATGTACGATTCGAGGTGACACGCACCAATTCATTATTGATATAATTTCCTATCATGCTTAACTCCATACCTTTTTATATAATTCGATCACTTCATCTTTCTTTGGGATACGAGGGTTATTACTGGGTGACCCCGATGACAATGCCTGCTCCGCCATAGTGTCTAGCAGAGAATCATATTTGGCTTTTTTAATACCAAATTCAGACATGGCTGGTACAGCCAAATCCTTATTTAACTGTTTTAATTCAAGTATTAAATGCTTAACAGCCTCTTCATCTGCCACTTTAGAATCAACCAATTGCATTGCGCGGGCACAATCAGCGTAGCGCTTCATACTAGAGGGAATAGAGAACTCGGTAATTGCAGGAAGAAGCATAGCGTTGCTTAAACCATGAGGAACATGGAAGTGCGCCCCGATCGGTCGGCTCATACCATGAACTAGTGCCACAGATGCATTCGAAAAGGCGATACCGGCGAGAGTTGCCCCCAGCATCAGCTTTTCCTTCGCGTTATGACTCCCTGGAGTGTTGACCGCCTCACGAAGGTTTGGAGCAATGAGCTGCATAGCCGCAAGCGCTTGTTGATCGGAAAATGTCCCCGCTTTCCCACTGACATAGGCTTCAATCGCATGAGTTAGCGCATCTATCCCTGTATCAGCCGCTATTCGAGCAGGCACCGATAACGTTAGTTCGTAATCAATAATTGCGGCTTGAGGAATTAATCCTGGCCCCATGCATAACATTTTTTCATCCGTATTTTGATCAGTAATAATCGTAACCCGCGTCACTTCCGAGCCAGTTCCTGCGGTGGTTGGAATGGCAATGACAGGTAAAATAGGCTCAGTCACTACATGGGGGACTTTATAATCGCGCATACTGCCACCATGTTGAGCCAACAGCCCAATCGCTTTGGCACTATCAATAGCACTGCCCCCACCAAGCGCAATCAAGCAATCAAATTGACCTGTTACCACTTTATCTACCGAAGATAAAATAGACGCCTCTGTGGGTTCTGGCTCCGTATCTAAAAAGACATCACATTCCATTCCAAGCGACGCCAAGGCAGTTTCAACACGGTGTACATAGCCGAGTTCGAGCATTACTCGGTCGGTAATAATGAGAGGCTGGCGGCAGGACAACAAAACCAAAAGGTCAGCCACCTTATCTAAAGCACCAGCTCCGATCTCCATCAAGCTAGGCATTACAATTCTTTGTGTCATTGCTTCATCCTTATATATTCTTAAACACCCTGTAAATATAGAATAAAAGGCAAATAACGATACATAAAATATCATTATAAATTAAATGTGAGATGTTGGATGGGTTTTCGATATCGCGGGATCGAAAAATCATCGCCAATAGTGAAAAGACGAAATAAACTCAGGCTATCTACGAACAGGAAAGAACTATGTTCAGGAAAGCGATTTTAATGCAGCTGAAACCGCAAGGTAGCGTTGATAACGAGTCTGGAATACTTCTCGTTTATCACTGTTAGGGATTAGTGGAGGGTTGAGCTTTGCCATGTTATTCACTGCAATCTGGAGAGTAGTAAAATACCCCGCGCCAGTTGCCGCCGCCATCGCGGCTCCTCTTGCACCAGCCTGCGTACAATCAGAAGTTTGAATGTTTACATTCAAGATATCTGCAAACATTTGGCTCCAAACCTGACTTCTTGCTGCGCCGCCACTGAGTATCACAGATTCAATGTGTTGCCCAGTCATACGTAACTGACTCACATGCTCTAAATGACCAAACACAATGCCCTCATAAACGGCATACAGTAAATCCGATTTTTTATGCCAACCTGCTAAACCAAAAAAGTTACCTTGAACAGGCTGATTATCACAACCGCCATAGAGATAAGGGTGGAATAATGGGAGGTCCTTAGTAACCTCTGTATCAGCAACTAACCTATTGAGATACTGGAAAAGATCGTTATTCTCCTTCTCTGCTAAGCATTTCTCTTGCTTAAAAAATTCACAAATAAACCATTCAAGGTTTGACGCCGAGGTCGCGCTTGATTCAATCGCCAAGTAACGTTGCTCAGGAAAATGACACGCCATAAAAACATCTCGGCTAGGCAAACTTTGTGTCACCACTTGATTAACACTCCACGAGCCCGCAATAACAGAAGCGGATTGGCTTTGCCAAACACCAGAGCCTATTGCGCAAGCCACAATATCAAAACAACCGCTAACAACCGGCGTTCCCTCGCTTAATCCAGTCAATACGGCAACTTCATTACTCACGCGCCCCATAACCTGTTGACTCTCATAGACCTTAGGTACTGCTTGTTTGATATCTAGAAGATCGAGCTCGGAAAGTAAAATATCGGATACTTCGTCAACAGAAAAATCATAGAGACCAGAGGCACTTAAATCGCCATATTCCGTCGCGACTTCTCCAGTAAGGCAAAAATTCAAATAATCTTTACAGAATAATATCTGACCAATATTCTTATACAGAGACGAATCATATTGTTTAAGCCAGATTAATAGCGTTGCAGATTGAGCTGGCCAAATTCCCTGTCGGTTCATCTCATGAATAGCATTGTAATTTGGCTGCAACTTTAGGGATTGAGTTAATTCATTCGCCCGACAATCTAATGACTTTATCGCCAGTAACGGCTGACGATCATTATCTAATAAATACAAACCATTACCATGCCCACTACATCCCACCGCAATCACTTGATCAGGCTTCACTTTAAGCTGTGTGAGTAATTGATGTATTAAGCGCCCACATTGCTGCCAAAGTGCAACCATATTGCACTGAACAAAACCTGGCTCAGAAAAATCCGATGGCACTTTATCGCCCAGAGCAGCCACCTCATGCCCCCCTAAATCAAAAAGTGCCACTTTTATTCCTGTATTCCCACAATCAATGCCCAGTACATATGGTTCCATGATTAACCTTCCTTATTTAAATATTCACTGCTCCTGCATTTTGCATCAGGACAATTTACTGCTGGTAAATTGCTAATGCGTCCGACACACTGGCACCATTGTGTATCATAGCCATGAAGGCCTTCACGATCTGACTCGGGTTAGGGTGTTGATAAATATTACGGCCATACACCATACCCAACGCGCCTTGATCAAGCAGTTGGCGAGCTTTACTAAATACGACCTCTATATCTTCTTTACCACCGCCTCGGACCAATACCGGACAACGCGCAGCCTCAACAACACGATGAAATTCGAGTGGGTTTGATGTCGGGTCCGCCTTAATAATATCCGCTCCCATCTCACGTGCCAGACGCACTAGGGTGACGATTTTTTCAGCATCGCCATCCACCGCGTATGCTTTACCAGAGCTGGCTGGCTGCATCACTAAGGGCTCAATCATCAACGGCATCCCATATTTATCACATTCATTTTTCACTTTACTTATATTCACCACACACTGACGAAATAGATCAGGTTCATCCGGCAGCATAAATAAGTTCACCACCACACACGCAGCATCCATTTGCAGGGCTTGCAGAATCGGCTCTTGATCATTTTGCATAACCGCCCACATATGACGATGGCGAATAATGTTATATGGATTTCCCATATCGACTCGCATCACAAGTGCCGGTTTATCTTTACCATCCACCGTTTGTAGCAAATCACTTTGCCCATAATTCATCTGAATCGCATCGGGCTTTGCCTCGACCAACTGGCTTACCACTGACCCCATGTTTTCCAAACCGTCCAGAAAAGAGGGTTCATTACAAACGCCATGATCAAGTGCCACGTCTAAGCAGCGACCATTGTTAAATAACCGATTCATCCTAACTTTTTTGCTGATATACATACTCTTGAAACTCCCTTTATTGGTAAACATAGATATCACTTAAGGTTGCAGCTCTAAGCTTCTCAATGTGATCTAAATTAAAATCTAAGCCGTGATGTAATCTCAATAGTTGACAGCTGTTGGCCAGATCGTTTTTGGTTTGTTGCTCATTCCAGCCTAACGTGGCTGCAACTAATTGCGTCAGTTCAAGCAACACTTCTTGCGTTATTCGCCCCTGTATTGCGATCGATGTGCGGCGTTGTAGTAAGTCTAAGGTTTTACAAACTGCTTCATTTTCAATTAAATACAGTAATTCGCGTTGAGTATAATCAGGCAAGCTCACGCACAAACAATCCTCACTTTGCACCATAAAAGTCAATATCGCTAAGCAGCCAGTGCCGTAGCGCTGAAACATTCGTTGCGCCTGTATTTCACTGAGCGAAAATGTCAGCTGTAAATTTTGGATAAATACTCGATGCTCTGCTTCCGTTTGAGGGAAGTTATACCCGCCTCCAATAGCGCGTTCGGCCGTTGAAATATGACGCTGGCGCTGCATGTCAGATAAGATTTGATCAGCCACCTCTTCACCAAAAGCGCGGAATGTGGTCCATTTACCTCCAATGAGCGAATAGGTTCGCACGCGACCATCTTCACTATCATCAACTTTCAGAGAATGACTGCGAGGGATCTGCCCAGTTGTGGAAGTTTGAACCGATGGTAAGGGTCGAACACCACTAAATTGATACACAATGTCTTCTCGATGGATCACCAAACTAGGAAAAATAGCCTTAAGTGAATCAAACATATAATTGATTTCATCCTCAGTGCAGGTGATATTATCAGGGTCGGAAACTGGAATGTCGGTAGAACCAATTAACACTTTGTCGTAGTAGGGAAACAGTATGCACACTCGTCCCTCAGCATTCTCATAAAACACCATATGACCGTTTAACTGGGCAAAAAGATCGTTATGTTTAACGATGATGTGTGATCCTTTAGTGCCCTGCAAATAGCCAGACTGTAACCCGATACGATCATTGGTTTTATCAATCCAAGCCCCGGTAGCATTCACCAGTTTGTCTGCTGACACTTGAACCGTTTCACCGCTTAAACAATCACGTAAGCTAAAACGATTGCCATCACGAGCGAGTAACTCAGTATAGTTACATGCCATACTGTCACTGTTTTGTTGCCCTCCCTGCGTGTCCTGTAATAACTCCAAGGCAAGCCGCTCTGGCGAACTAATCCAAGCATCATAATAATCGGCGCTGCACTTAACCGAAGCGTCGAACATTGGCCAACGCGCTAATGTCTTATGCTGTGAAAAAAAGCAATGCTTAGGTAATCGCTGGTCGTGACGGGTAAAAAAATCATAAAACCACAGCCCCAGCTTAACCACTAAAGCCCCACGACGGCTTGGCTTATTCATCAGCCCTGTAAAATTAAACAACGCATACACTAAACCTGACCAACGCGAGAAAATAGGAATAGTCGTCACAAGTGGCTGCACATAGTGAGGTGCATTCATCAACAAACGATTTCGCTCTGCTAATGATTCTTTCACCAGATCAAACTCCCCATTTTCTAGGTACCTCAACCCTCCATGAATCATTCGAGATAAAGCTCCACTGGCTTTGCTACAAAAGTCCTCTTTCTCCACCAAAAGAACCTTTACTCCCTGTAGTGACAATTCCCGATACACACTAATTCCGTTTATCCCACCACCAATAATCACAACATCAAAAGATTGATCGTGGGGTAAACGCTGCGGTTTTCCATCATTTAACATATGGTTCCCCTTCTGTTTTGTGTGTAGGAAAAGCATTAATCTAGTTGTAACTGTCCTAGATGCTTAAGCGCTTGTTTATTGATGGCTTCTACATCGATGGCGGTTAAATTCACTTCTCCCGCTCGAGCATTTTCAGCCGCTTGAATAGGATTACGCGCGCCACACAAAGCATAGGTAATACCGGGTTGTGCGAGAGTCCAAGCAATGACTAATTGGGCTACTGTGATGTGGTAATCCTGTGCTATAGGTGCAACCGATTGACAGAAATCCTGCACTTTTTGGCGGTTACTTTGTGAAAAGAGCGGGTTAGATAAACGTTGATCATCCCCCTCAAAACTGCGCTCTGCAGTAATTTTTCCGCTCAATAAACCTAGCGCTAAAGATGAGTAGCTCAAACAAGACACTTGAGTATCACGGGCATGTGGCAATAGACTTTGCTCAATATCTCTCTCAATCATGTTGTACTTTTCTTGTATTGCATCAACCGTTCCGAACAGCTGATAGCACTTAAGATCATCAAGGCTAGCGTTACTAATGCCAATTGCACGGATTTTCCCTTGTTGCTTAAGCTCCATTAAAGCAGACATGGTCTCTTCAATGGGAGTCATTGGATCTTGCCAATGAGTAATATACAAATCGATATAATCAGTGCCTAAACGACGTAAGCTTTGCTCTAATTCATATTGGATAGATTCACGACCTAAATAACGATGAACCGCTTGCCCTTCTTCATCAAAAAAGTGATTCCCCTTGTTGGTATGCCAAGCAAGGCCACATTTAGTGGTGAGAATAACCTTATCTCGGTTGCCCTTAATTGCCTTACCAACTAACTCTTCAGAGCAACCAAGACCGTATGCTGGCGCGGTATCAATCAAAGAAACCCCACTTGTTATCGATTCTTGTATCGCCGCAACCGCTTCTTTTTCATTTGTGCCGCCCCACATCCAGCCGCCCATAGCCCAAGTACCTAAACCAATAACGGATGCGTCAATTCCAGATAAACCTAACTGTCTATTATTCATAAGTGTTTCCTTTTAATTTAAATGATAAAAAGTTAATACATATCAAGTACATGTTTTGCGGTTAACTCATCGGTAATCAGAGTATTTAAAAAGCCACCACGTAATGCCCCAGTAATAGGCGCCACTTTATCGGCACCCGCTGCTACTCCAATACTGACAGGAATATTGCTCAACTCTTCAAGTGTTAATCCAACTAACTTATTGTTTAGAGCTTCAATACACCCCATGCCATCTTGATCAAAAATGTGAGCAAAAACCTCACCGCGACATTGGCTTTCAGCCACTAAAGATTTTTCATTTTTAGCCCAATGACGCAAATCGAAGTAACTTTCATCTCCTTTAGCGACAGCACCGATACCGGCCAAAGCAATATCCGCATGACGAGCCATATCTAACACTTCCTTTGTCGCCCGCATATTGATCAACAAGTCTCTTTCAGACTGAGTATCTGCAAACAGAGGTGCGTGTATCTGCATAGATTCTCCATCCAATTTCTCGGCTAGCTTCGACGCCAAATAATTCACGTCGGTAAAGTGTCGACCTTGCACACCACCCGTTGCAGGGAGCACGGTAATATTCATGCCTTTACTAGGCTTAATCACTTCCACTATGCTAGCTAAGGCTTTGCCTCCACTAATACAAATGACATCATTTTTTCGTAACGTATCTTGCAAAAATTCAGCTGCTACAGATGCAATTTGAATAACGCTTGAACTTGCAGGCTCAGAATAAGATGGACATAGAACCGCCTTGCTGAGTCCTGTATTGGTAACCAATTCTTTCTCAAGCTCCATCACACCTATATGAGGAATATTGAGGATAATTTCGACCAAGCCTTCTTCGCGAGCCTGACGAATAATTCGATTCACCTTAGCGGGCGATAGATCTAAACTTTTTGAAATATCAGACTGGCTGCGATTCTCTTTGAAATGAGAGAACAGTACCTTGCTTACCAAGCGTGAGACCTCAAGGTTTTTCACTGTGGTTTGCATAAGCTATCCCCTTAAGCCTTAGCTTTCGATTTCTGATGCATATGATGGTCAACCGCAACGGCCGCGAGTAAGATCAACCCTTTAATAAACTCCTGCCAATACACCGACACATCTAAAAGCATCAAAGAACTAGAGACCACACTAAGCAGTGCAATACCTAGAATTGCGCCAAAAATCGTGCCTTCACCACCTTTAAGGCTTGCGCCGCCAATCACCGCTGCCGCAATAATGTTCAACTCTAACCCCACGCCGAAGTTCGGCGTCGCTGCGCCAAATTTAGACATATAAATGATTCCAGCCAATCCACACAGAGCAGATGAGAGAACAGTTACATACAGCTTGATTTTATTGGTATTAACGCCGGAATATTGAGCGGCTTTTTCATTACTACCGGTATAGAAAATCTTACGAAAAGCCTTGGCGTTACGGAGTAAGAAATCACTGATAATAATAACGATAAAGAAAATGATGATTGAAAATGGCACACCAAACAAAGTACCTTGCCCAATAAACTTAAACTCAGCTGGTAGAGTAAATAAAGAAATAGGTGTGCCCTGAGTGATGATCATACTCGCCCCACGGGCCAATCCCATAAACGCTAGGGTCACAATAAAGTGATGTAATCCTAACCGAGTAACACACAGCCCCATTAACCAACCGATAAAGCCGCTAAAACCGATAGAGGCAAGGCTTGCCAACCAAGGGTTCATGCCAAGCATAAACAGCTTACCTGCAACCACCATGGCCAAACACATCACCGCCCCAACCGACAGATCAATCCCTCCCACAATCAATAGCATTGTCATCCCCACCACAACAATGCCTTCGGTTGAAAACGATAAAAGCATCGCTTTCATATTCGCCCAAGTAAGAAAATAAGGAGACGCAAAACTCATCCCAATAAACATCACTACTATAATAAGCAGTAAGGTGAATTCCCTCATCTGGCTAAACTCAACCAGCATTTCACCTAGTGATCGTTTTTTGTTCTGTGCCGTGGTTTTATGTGTAGATACATTCTCAATAGTCATTATGATTTCTCCTGTATTACGCGTGCACAGCGTCGGATAATAAGCTTTCAGCACCAGAGGCTAATTGCATAATATTCTGCTCAGTAATCTGATCTCCGCTCAGTGTTCCCATCTGATAGGACTCCCTCATTACCATCACTCTGTCACTTAAGCCTATGATTTCAGGCAACTCCGAAGAAATCACAATAATGCCAATACCTTTATTAGCCAGATCTCGAATCAATTGGTGGATTTCTGTTTTAGCCCCCACATCAATGCCTCGAGTCGGTTCATCTAGGATGATGAGTTTAGGATTCACCGATAAGATTTTGGCTAAAGCGACTTTCTGTTGATTACCACCGCTTAATGACGAAACCTTGTGATATAGACTGCCGCTTTTTAGATTTAGCTGCTTAGTAAGTTTTTGTGCTTGTTCAAACTCTTTATCCTTATTAATCAATCCATGTACTGACACTTGTTCAAGTTTCAAGGCCGATACATTAGATAAAATAGACAGTTCAAGAAATAAACCTTCTTCCTTACGATCTTCGGATAAGTAAACAATTCCCTGTTCAATCGCATCTCGATAACCATTAATCTTGATTGCTTTATCATTGAACATCACAACGCCACTGCTCTTTTGGCGGAGCCCGCATAAGCCCTGAACCATTTCAGAACGTCCCGCTCCGATAAGACCTGCAATGCCCAAAATCTCACCTTGATAAACGTTAAAACTCACATCATTAAAACGATGACCATCAGACAAATGTTCCGCATTTAAAATCACAGGGGTCGTTTCTAATAATCCAGAAAATTTAGGTGGGTATAGGTTATGAATCTCACGCCCTACCAGGCTTTGCACTATCGCTTGAGGAGTGGTATCGCAAATTCTTTTGGTATCAATATAATACCCATCACGAAATACGCTTACTCGGTCGCACTGTTCAAAGATTTCAGCCATACGATGACTAATATAAATAATGCTAATACCTTGAGCTTTTAGCCTTTGCATGATGGCAAATAATATATCGGTTTCTTGGTCGGTTAGAGCCGCTGTTGGTTCATCAAGGATCAGAATTTTGCAATCAAGGACTAGTGCCTTAGCAATTTCTACCAACTGTTGATTCGAAATGGTTAAATCTAATACTTTCTTTTTAGGATCAATGTCCGCGAGTTGATTAATTGCTTCATACGCTTCTTTATATAAAGCTTTATAATCAATAAACCAGCCTGTTGAAGTGTTAATTTTTGCCATCATGATGTTTTCAGCCACTGAAACATCAGTGCATAAAGCGATTTCTTGATGAACGAATCCAATACCCAATTGCTGTGCAATCAAAGGGTTTTTTACGATCACTTTTTCGCCTTTAATGTATATTTCACCACTGTCAGGTTGATGAATGCCATCGATGATTTTCATCAATGTAGACTTTCCTGCACCATTTTCCCCCGCCACTGCATGTATTTCACCAGGTAGGAGTTCAAAATTGATTGAGTTTAACGCTGCGGTTGAGCCAAAGGTTTTGGTAACATTTTTAATCTCAAGGACCGGTATTTGATTGGAAAAATCCACCATACTTCCTCCATGAACGATTGATGAAAGAGGCCTATACATCAGGCCTCAGCCAAATAAAATTACTCGTTAATTCCTTTGGTACCACGCTTCTCTAGGTATTTATCCCAATAGAAGTCATCCGCATTATCTTTGGTAACAATGGAAAATCCATTATCCACAAAGGGAACCCCCATTGGGTTATAGCCGGAGCGTTTATGATCATTCATAGGATCAATCATGCTTGGGTGAGCTGCCATATATAGCAACATCATCCCCATATAACCCTGCATGCCTTGGTTTGGATTAACCGCTCCAAAGATTTCACCTTGCTTGATCATATCCAGTATTTTGGCGTTCACATCGGCATTGAAAATACGAATTTTCCCACCAAGTTCTTTACCAGCTTGAGCCGCCCCCATCGCTGAAGTAGCTTCTGGCATAAACACTGCACCTAAATTAGGGTGAGCTTGTGCAATCGTCATAACCGCGTTATACGCCTTAACCGCATCGGTATTACTCGCAGCACGAGAAACTAGCTTCATATCCGGCCACTTCTCTTCCATACGCGCGATAAAGGCACTAACACGACGGTCATGGTTATCCTGACCTGGATTTTCTAGTACCGCGTATTCACCTTTTCCTCCCATATCTTCAGCAACAGCATCCGCAGCAAACTTACCTTCTTGATAATTATCAGAGGTAATAAAAGAAACACGTTTACTATTGGGAGAGTCTGCAGCAAATGTCACCACAGGGATCCCCATTTCCGCTGCTCGGTTGATAGGCTCAATAAATGGGTCAGGGTTCATTGGATGCAGTAAAATACCAGCAGGTTTTTTAGCCAAAATTTGCTCAAAAGAGGCCAACTGTTTATTTACATCGTATTCTGGTGTGCCGGTATAAACCGTCTTACAACCCATAGATTGGGCAGCTTGTTTCATCATTTCATAAACAGGAAACCAATATTCGACCCCTGAAACCATCACGTTCATGTAATAGGTTTCTCCAGGTTTGCATTTAAATGCAGCCGGTGCTTTGGTTTCAGCCGATACAGGCGAAGCAACCGATAAAATAAACAGTGCTACAGTGGCCGTTACTAGGTGTATTTTTCTCGTCATAGCTTGTAACTTGCTCATCCCATTCTCCTTTTTATGCGGGATTATGAACATTCAACCTACTGCCATCAGCTTGTCATTCCATCAGCAAGCTTCAGATTGAGATATTTTCACTTAAATGAAATATATTTACTTATCGTGAAGATATTTCACTTTGATTAAACTTATGCACGAAATCGAGAACCGTCAAACTAAAATGATATAAAAAGTCTCAATTTGAGAGAAATTCACATAATTTATTTCCATTGACATGAACATCTCTTAACGTATTAAGTAACATGCCATCACTTAATACGTTGAAACTTAACGGTGAAAATTTGTGGGTAGATACAAAGAAAAGATTTAGTATTCATTTATAAAATAAAAACAAATATTAAAAATAGTGAAGTAGATCTATATTGCTAAATATCAGAACAAAGTAAACGAGTGATTGACCGACAAAAGAAACCTTTCCGTTTCACTCCGTGGCCAGTCGTTTATTAATTATAAAATGGAAAAAATCCTTTCATGACCATCATTTGCCAAACCGACCATCTTACCATCCAGCATTTTACTCTTGATGACGCCGCATTTATTGTTCAACTCTTAAATCAACCCTCGTTTCTTCGTTATATTGGCGATAAAAAAGTCCGTACGCTCGATGATGCGATTCAATACTTAACTCAAGGCCCGATTCGCAGCTATAAGGTTCACGGCTTTGGCTTAAATTTAGTAATAGAAAAGAGCACCAATACTCCAATTGGCATGTGTGGACTAATCAAACGAGAAGAGTTGTCTCTGCCGGATATTGGCTACGCATTATTGAGTAATTACAGTAATAAAGGGTATGGTTTTGAGGCCGCGAAATCCGTACTAGAACAAGGAATGAAGCAACACTCACTCAATGCAGTACAAGCCATCACTATGTTAGATAATGTGCCATCAAATGGGTTACTGAAAAAACTCGGCTTTGAGCTAATTAATGTGATTGAGCTGTATGGTTCGCAGAATAATTTATATCAATATGAAAAATAAAAACGCCCCACTCTTAATATAAAAACATCTCATCGGAGACAGCCTTATAAAAAAGTGAAGCGTCTGTATTTAGAGCAACCTATTGACTAGTCTCTATCTTGTTGCTTTTCGCGCTTATGCTTAGGAACATAATTAAGAATAGAAATTGGCACTTCTTTTTGTGGCGTGAATCCATCCACGGTTTGGCGCTTAATTAAATGACCAAGGCGGCTTTCAATCATGCATAGGTTTTTAAAGTCGTCGCGCGAGACTAAAGACACCGCTTCACCTTTGGCGCCGGCACGGCCAGTACGGCCAATTCGGTGAACATATTCATCGGCGGGGAAAGGCATATCATAGTTAATCACGCACGGTAGATCATCGATATCAATCCCCCGCGCTGCCACACCCGTTGCCACTAAATATTTCACTTTACCTTGTTTGAACTCATCCAAAACACGCGCACGTGAAGCTTGATTACGCCCACTGTGGATGGCTTCTGCTGCAATGCCGCGTTTTTCTAACTGAGAAACCAATTTCGCCGCGCCATGCTTTGTGCCGATAAAGATCAACACTTGAGACCAGTCTCGCTCAGCCAATAAATGACTCAACAAGGCTGACTTTTTATCTTTATCTACTGTAATGAGATACTGGTTGATTGAGTCTTTTGAGGCTTGATGTTTCGCGATTACAATTTCTTCAGGATCGCTAATTGCCGTGCGGGCTAACTCACGAACGGGGTTTGAAAGTGTCGCAGAAAACAGCAAGTTTTGAATGTTTTCAGGTAGGCGCGCTAAGATTTTATTAATGTCTTCAATAAAGCCCATATCCAACATACGGTCGGCTTCATCTAATACCAACATTTCCACTTCATCAAAATGCACAGAATGCTGGCCGTATAAATCAATCAAACGACCAGGGGTTGCCACCAGAATATCGACCCCATCGATTAACGCTTGTTTCTGCGGCGCGTAATCCACACCACCATACATCGCCAACGAGGTTAGATTCAGATGTTTGCCATAGGCTTGAATATTTTCATTCACCTGAATAGCAAGTTCGCGAGTAGGCACTAGAATTAAAGCTCGAATGCGTTTTTTACGCTGGGTTTGACCGCGGCTCAACTGCTCTAAAATTGGCAAGACAAAACTCGCGGTTTTACCCGTACCGGTTTGCGCAGCGGCAATTAAGTTTTTTCCATCTAGAATGATAGGAATTGCTTTACGTTGAATCTCAGTTGGTTTGTCATAACCTTGCTCAGCAACGGCTTGCAGGATGGAAGGACTTAATCCCAATGTAGAAAATGGCATCGAATATCTCAAAACATTAAATAGATAGCTTATTGTAACCAATTTATGCCTAAGCTGTTTGAGGTTTTAGACTATTTTTTCAAGATGACATTAATTCGCCGTTTTTTATATTTTAGGTTCTATCCTTTTATCTGAGTTAAATGAGTGGAAATAAAGCAGGTAACAACAATATCAAAGATGAATCATACGTCACATTACCCATAACTTTACGTAATGTAATATCAAAAACTATAAACCCTTGCCATTAATACGGAATTATCTATGGATAGTATCGATAATTCCGATTGGTAACGAATCACGAACAAGCGTAACTTGAATGTAACAAAAAAATTACTCAAATCTACAGGGAGACACCTATGTCTAGTGAATCAAAATGCCCTTTCCACAGTAGCAACAATGTAAATAATAGTGGTAACACTGCAGCAACCGGTACTCAAAACAAAGATTGGTGGCCAAACCAACTTGACCTTTCCGTCCTTCATCAACAGGGTCAAAAATCAGATCCGATGGACCCTGATTTTGACTACGAAAAAGAATTCCTTAGCCTTGACCTAAAAGCAGTAAAAAAAGATCTACATGATTTAATGACCGATTCTCAAGAATGGTGGCCAGCAGATTTCGGCCATTACGGGCCTCTATTTATCCGTATGGCATGGCACAGTGCTGGTACTTACCGCGTGCAAGACGGTCGCGGTGGCGGTGGTACCGGTCAACAACGTTTCGCACCACTGAACAGCTGGCCAGATAACGTTAACCTAGATAAAGCACGTCGCTTAATTTGGCCTATCAAACAAAAATACGGTAAGAAAATCTCTTGGGCTGACTTGTTCATCCTAACGGGTAACGTGGCTCTTGAGTCTATGGGCTTCAAAACCTTTGGCTTTGCTGGCGGTCGTAAAGATGTTTGGGAACCAGAGCAAGATGTGTACTGGGGCAAAGAAACCGAATGGCTAACCGATGACCAGCGTTACTCTGGCGACCGTGATTTAGATGATCCACTTGCGGCGGTGCAAATGGGCTTGATTTACGTAAATCCAGAAGGTCCAGGTGGTAAGCCTGATCCTCTACTTGCTGCGGCAGATATTCGCGACACCTTTGCTCGTATGGCAATGAATGATGAAGAAACCGTCGCCTTGATTGCCGGTGGTCACACCTTCGGTAAAACTCATGGTGCTGGTGATGCGGATAATGTAGGCGCCGATCCAGAAGCGGCAGACATTGAACAACAAGGTTTAGGTTGGCACAACACATTTGGTACAGGTAAAGCCGGTGATGCGATTGGTTCTGGCCTTGAAGTCACTTGGACTCAAACACCAACCAAATGGAGCTACTACTTCTTAGAAAACCTATTTAATTACGAATGGGATCTAGTGAAAAGCCCTGCAGGTGCTTGGCAATGGGTTGCTAAAACAGACGATGAAAATGTGCCGGATGCATTTGAAGCAGGCAAAAAACACAAGCCAAGCATGCTCACCACCGATCTATCACTGCGTTTCGACCCTGAGTATGAAAAAATCTCTCGTCGATTCTTGAAAAATCCACTTGAGTTCCAAGAAGCATTTGCTCGTGCTTGGTTCAAGCTAACCCACCGTGATATGGGTCCAAAAGCACGTTACCTAGGTCAAGAAGTACCAGCGGAAGATTTGATTTGGCAAGATCCAATCCCAGAAGCGAAGCACCTTCTGATTGATAAAGCTGATCAAGCAGAATTAAAGAAAAACATCCTCGATTCTGGTCTATCAGTATCAGAGCTGGCTTCAACTGCGTGGGCGGCAGCTTCAACCTTCCGCGGGTCTGATATGCGTGGTGGCGTAAATGGTGCGCGTATTCGCCTTGCTCCACAGAAAGATTGGGAAGCAAACCAGCCACAACAAACGGCGAAAGTAATTGCGGTACTAGAAGGCATTCAAGCCGCGTTTAACCAAGCGCAATCTGGTGGCAAAGAAGTTTCTCTTGCTGACTTAATTGTACTAGCAGGTAACGTGGCGGTAGAACAAGCGGCTAAAAATGCAGGCTTTGAGATTGAAGCACCATTCACGCCAGGCCGTGCTGATGCAACCCAAGAGCAAACCGAAGTGGATTCATTTGAATACTTGAACCCAATTGCCGATGGTTTCCGTAACTACAATAGCGATAAAACTAAAGCGCCAGCTGAATTTTTATTAGTTGATAAAGCGCAACTGCTGACATTGACGGCACCAGAAATGACGGTACTTGTCGGTGGTCTACGTATGCTAGGCACTAACCACAACCAAACCGATTACGGTGTGTTCACCGATAAGAAAGAAACATTAAGCAATGACTTCTTTGTTAACCTGCTCGATATGAACACCGAATGGAAAGCCGTTGGTGATGATAAAAAAGTCTACCAAGGCACAGACCGTAAGACTGGCGAAGCAAAATGGCAAGCCACTCGTGCAGATCTAGTGTTTGGTTCAAACTCTCAACTTCGTGCGGTTGCTGAAGTGTATGCCTCAAGCGATGCCAAAGAGAAGTTTGTCAAAGACTTTGTGAAAACGTGGACGAAAGTGATGGAACTGGATCGCTTTGACCTTAAATAGTCATAAACCATGATCCGTCATCGTATTAAATGACGTTACACATGATACAAGCCCCTCTCAACCCCGTTGTGAGGGGCTTTTTACTGCCCGTTAATTAAATCGAGCGAGCACAAACTCGACAAATAAGCGCACTCGCATCGGTAAATGTTCCCGATCTCGATACAACAAAAATAACGTTCTCACTTTACTGCGCCATTCAGGCAAGACATGCTGCAACTCGCCCTGTTCAATCATAGGCAACGCATAATAATCCGGAATATAGCCGATCCCTAAGCCGGCTTTAACACCGTGAGTCAGCATTTGAATTTCATCAACTTCTAATCGAATACCTTGCAGCGCTTGATAATCATATTCTTGACCACTCTGCATATTCACTAATTGCCAAATAGACATTGGATGGCAAATGATCACTGGCTGACCACATAAATCCGACGGTTGCTTAATCGCGGCAATGTCATGCTTGGGATTCGTACATAAAATAAAATGGACATCTTTAAGTGGCCTAGCAATCCAGTTATCCGCCACAGGATTTCCTACTCGAAACACCACATCCATCGCTTCGCCTTCAATATCAATTAAGGTATTGGAGAAATGGAGATCGAGCTGTATATCAGGATATTCAAGTAAGAAGTCGTAAAAAATAGTACGTAGAAATTGAGTACCTGCATTAATCGGTGCACTGACACGAATTTTGCCTTTTGCGTGATGCTTTTCCGCATACAACTCCTCACCAATATCATTTAACTCATTAAATAATGGATAAGAACGTTGGTAATAAAGCTCGCCAATGCTAGTTAAAGAGACACGGTGCGCATCTCGGTTAAGCAATCTCAATTGTAAATGATGTTCTAGTTGCTGGATCCTTCGACTTAACGTGGACAAAGGGATCGATAAATCATCCGCCGCCAACTTAAAACTTTTTAACCGTGCTACAGTACAAAAATAACGTAGATCATCAAGCGAATAATTAGATTTCATATATGGGATTTCCTGTCTTATTTTTGCCTCTTTATCTATTTATTGAAACTAATAGACTTGAACCTAAATGACAAGCAATAGGAATAATGGATGACTCTTACCAGCACCACCAAAGCCGTACTTCTACTGGTACTTTGTACTTTTTTTTGGGGCAGCACCTTCCCAATAGGTAAAAATGCGCTCGATGAAGTTCATGCTTTAACTTTGGTTTTTTGGCGATTTGCGATCGCGGCCAGTTGTCTAACCGTTTATATCAAGCTCATTCGTAGCCCTAAAATATTACTCACCACGAAACAGTGGCTGTGGGTGTTTGCAGTTAGCGCCGTGGGTGTTGGTGGATTAAACCTTGGGTTGTTTACCGGGCTCGCTTATACCAGCGCAACCAATGGTTCATTGATCATGGCACTTAGCCCATTAATGACCTCGCTCATCGCCAGTATTGCGCATCGAGCATTACCCTCGAAAGCGCAATGTTTTAGCTTATTGGTCAGTTTATCTGGCGTCTTATTAGTGATCACCAATGGAAATCTAGATACATTAATAAACTTACAAATCAATCATGGTGATAAGCTTATTTTTTCAGGCATGATTGCTTGGAGTTTGTATACTTATTTCAGTCAAGGGATCAGTAAGTGGCTGCCAGTTGTCCCTTATACTTTAATCGGCATGATTAGTGGTGTAGTAGTTATTGGTAGCATGTGCTTACTTACACCTGAAGTTCATCCTTTAAAAGAATTATGGAATAGCTCTATTATCGGTATCACAGAAGTTGTTTATATCGGTTTATTTGGCACGGTAGCAGGCTACTTATTATGGTTAGATGGTATACGCCAACTCGGCTCAGCAACCGCTTCGCTCTTTTTTAACTTTGTGCCAATCTTTGCCATGTTAACGTCATTTATACTGGGGCAAAGTGTAACAAGCCTACAATTAGTGGGGGTGGCCATTGTTATTGCTGGCCTAGTATTACCAAAGCTGGTTACTTTGAAGAAGTCAGTAGCAATCAGCTCGTAGAAACAGATAAAAATCGATACAGAATAAACATACTTGAAGTGCTCACTAATATTTAGTGGGCACTTCAAACAATATTGATTATAAATCACTCACCATATATTGAGGTAAGTAGCGAGCTTAAGCTTCCAACTCCACATCACTATCAACAACAGATGCGATTGAATAATTTAACGCGACTTTTTTCCGCATCAACTCAACAATTGATGAAGCTTTATATTTATTAAGAATTCTTATTTTGTAAGTGCTCACTGTTTTCGGGTTAATTGAGAGATGTTCAGAAATCTCAGTGTTTCGACACCCTTTAAGCAAATATCCCAAAACCATAGCTTCGCGCTTAGAAAGACGAACATTATCTGTAGAGTACAAAGAATTCGGAGTATGGCTTTTAAATACTGAATATCCTAAACAAATTCTTTCAATTGAATCCCTGATAATCGATAGCTTTTCTAATTGATTGATACACCCATTAGCACCTATTTGATAGGCCATCGATGTATAATCTTCTCCTTCATTCGAGGTTAAATACAATATTTTCCCTGAAAAACCATGGTTTCTCGCTAAACGTAAAAACTCAAAACCATCGGAGTCTAAACTACCTAACTCGATATCCATGATAATAAAATTGATATCAATTTCAGAAAATAACTTTAGGGGACTAGTGATATCTGTATGGACAAATATATTGTCAAATCGATTCATTGAATGAAGTAAAGTAGATACAGAATTGAATACCAAAGGGTGGGTGTCGATTATTAGTGCGTTACCAAAAGATTGAGGTTTTAAACTAAACATAATTAGCGTCCATTTTAACGTTTAACTTATATAGGAAAAATCCTCAAAAATTATAAGTATAATGGGCGAAAAACTGACAATAAAACCTTATTAATAATATGTGATTAAAATTAATCGCCCCAAATTGAAATACTCTCACCGCTATAACATGTCTAGAAAAACAGAATAAACCATAAATTACAATAACTTAAAAAACAAACATCGCTGTATCGATATCTGCCTTTAAATACTTAACGACTCTCAAATTAATCATTAATTAATATGAAAACCTCAAATTCATACAAATTTATTTAAATAGATTTTCAATTACCTGCAATACACCCGATTCTTTATTACTTGGTGCGGTAAAACGAGCATACTTCTTAACGCCTTCATGGGCGTTTTCAACGGCATAAGAATGATAGCTTTGTTGCAGCATTTCAACATCATTGAAGTAGTCACCAAAGCTCATAGTTTGTTCATAACTAAAACCAAGCGTGTTTTGCAGATGTTGAATAGCTGCACCTTTTGACGCTTTGGCATTCATAACATCCAACCAAATTTTTCCACTAACCACCACTTGATGAGTTTCACCAAAATATTGATTGATGGTTGGGAAGACCAATGACTCTGTACCACCGAAATGGCAAATAGCGACTTTGATGAAATCGTCCTCTACCGTTAAGACATCCTCGACTGATTCACAACGGTGGTAATATTTCGCGAACTCTTCTAACGCTTGAGGATCTTGCGTTTCAATATAGGCGGAACGTTTACCGCACAACACTAGGTATGCGCCATCAATACTTCGGGCAGTATTAACAATCGCGTCAATTTCAGAACGTTCGATGGTGCAACTATAAAGTTCTTGCCCTTTATGCATCACTAAAGTGCCATTTTCAGCAATAAAGAACATGCGGGCTTTCAATGGCGCAAAGGTTTCAGCCAGGCTGTAGTACTGACGACCTGAAGCAGCCGCAAACATGATGCCATTAGCTTCTAGCTTCTCATAGACTTCATAAAACTTAGGATCCAATTGGCTATTTTCATCCAGCAAGGTGCCATCCATATCGGAGGCAATAAACTTAATATCGGGTTTGGTCATAAACCACTCTCTTTAAATATAAATAGGATAAGAAAAAGAATAGAGATTCTCGTGAAGCGGTTGAGAATGACCGCTTCAATTGATAAACGGTGATCAGCTGACGAGCTCAACATCTGACTTCGGTACACAACAACACGCCAACACTTTGCCTTCATCAATCTCACCAGGAAACAAGGCTGGCATGTCAGGTTGGTCGACCTTGCCGGATTCCAGTGTCATTTTGCAAGTACCACAAAAACCAGAGCGGCAACTGTTTGCAACAGCAACGCCCGCTTTTTCTGCTTGTTCGAGCAAACTCGATTGGTTGTCACCTTCAAATACATTACCATCAATACTAATCGTCACCTTTTTAACGGGTTCAACTTCTACGACATCTTGGCTGGTATCTGGGTAATATTCTTTTTCTTTGGTTTCCAATACTTCAACCACATCTCCCGCGCGGATCATACCTTCATTTTTAGCCACCACATTCTGACCAAAGAAAATGCCACCGGTTTCATCTGCGCGAAATTTAGATAACGTATTTAAAGGCTCGTTCTTTTCACTGCGCATGGCAGTTTTTGGGTTAACCGTGGTGAGCACGCAACGCATACAAGGTTTCACAATTTCAAACTCAACTTCGCCAATACGGATACGTTTCCAGCCATCTTCAACAAACGCATCGGTATCTGACACCACAATATTTGGGCGAAATTGCGCCATACTATGCTGAAGTCCTTGTGGGCTACGTGCATTCAATTCATCAAGTGAAGCCTGACTGATCAGCAACAATGGGTAACCATCGGCAAAACTGACATTGGTTTGAATTTTTTCACGCTGACGGTTTGACTGCTCTCCAGTAAAAAGCAATTGAACCGGCTTACCCATAATAAAGCTGAACCATTGATTGGCTTGCTCATGAGTAGCATAAGAGGTAAAGGTATCGGACCACACCGTGCATTCGACTTCAGTCATATCAAACTCATCAAACCGTAACACAAGTGGCTCTTTGGCTTCTGGGTAGGTAAGCACTAACCCACGTGGGTGCAATGCTGATTTTACGCGCAACATTTGATGATGTTCGCGAGCGGTCACCATACGGCCATTCATATCCGCTACCATCAAACGGCGGTCAAAGACTAACCCTTGCGTTTCTACCCACGCAGATGACAATTCAACACCAGTAATCGATTTAACTGGGTAAACATTAATCGTATCTAATATCGCATCTTGCATTGGCTCTAATCCTAATGTGGCTTCTATTTTGGCGAGTTTTTTCTCTAATTCCGATTTTCCATGCTCCGACTGACTCATCACTCTTCCTTTTCTAAATCTTTTATTTTGCGCGACTTGTTTTAAAGAGTATCAGAATTACTGACCTTGAGATAAGTACTAAAGCGATAAAATAAGGTGAAAAACAAGGATATTTATCCTATCATTCCGACCCACACGAAAGCGTTTGCTTTTTAGCTTTGAATTGATTAATGAGGTGGGAACATGACAACTTTGACCATTACACGCCCGGATGATTGGCACGTTCACTTACGCGATGGTGACGCGTTAGCCAATACCGTGAAAGATATTAGCCGCTACAATGGTCGTGCGTTAATCATGCCTAATACTGTGCCACCTGTAACCAACTTACAAATGGCGCTTGATTATCGCGAACGCATCATGGCACATAACCACAGCGATACCTTTGAACCACTGATGGCGCTCTACCTCACTGACAACACGACGCCTGAAGATATCCGTGAAGCTCACGCCTCTGGCAAAGTGGTCGCATGTAAACTCTACCCTGCTGGCGCGACAACAAACTCAGATTCTGGTGTCACTGATGCTAAGAAAATCTATCCAGTATTAGAAACGATGGCTGAAGTGGGCATGCTGCTATTGATTCACGGCGAAGTGACTACTCACGATGTGGATATCTTCGATCGTGAAAAGACCTTTTTAGAAACCGTGCTTGCACCTATCGTCAATGACTTCCCACACCTTAAAATCGTATTAGAGCACATCACGACTCGTGAAGCGGTTGAGTTTGTGAACCAAGCTGGTGATAACGTTGCGGCAACCATCACCGCTCACCACTTGCTATTCAACCGTAATCACATGTTAGTTGGCGGCATTCGCCCTCACTTCTATTGTTTACCGATCTTAAAACGTGGCAGCCATCAGCAAGCCTTAATTGAAGCCGCTACCTCTGGCTCCAAAAAATTCTTCTTAGGCACAGATTCTGCGCCGCACGCACAAGGCAAAAAAGAAACCGCATGCGGTTGTGCTGGCTCTTACACTGCCCATGCTGCTGTTGAGTTATATGCTGAAGTCTTTGATAAAGAAGGCAAGTTAGAAAACTTAGAAGCGTTTGCCAGCCACAATGGCCCAGACTTTTATGGTATTGCTCGAAATTCAGATACCATCACGCTTGAAAAGTCCGCATGGGATGTTCCAGCAACCATGCCATTTGGTGCAGACGTCGTGGTACCAATTCGCGCAAATGAACAAATTGAATGGATGGCAAAATAATCCATCAGCAATAAAACCATTCTCTCGCGCATGAAAAAATCCGCCAGATCGCAATCGATCTGGCGGCTTTTCATTATCGCTTTTCGCGACAATAAAAATAACCATTACATATTATGATTTCCGACTAGCGATTAAACTGCCTTTCGCATGGAACCCCATCACCATCGCCGTCCATTTTGGTATCAGGACAATAAGTAATAAAATACTTAGCTTCATCGTAAGAGGTCATTTGCGAGCAATATTGTCGCCCATCACATTGATATCTATTAACTTTATTTACTGGCACTGGTTGACTGTCCATCTCGATAAACTCAGTTTTTGCCACAACAGCTTTTTGATTCGAAAAATATTGTCCAACGGCTAAACCCACTAATAGGATCAACATAAATTTCTTCACTTCATTATCTTCCTTAATATTGAGGTAAATATTTTAAAATTTAGTCATTGTAGCATTCGCACCCAGCCACTTAAGCAGAACAGATTAAGGTGAAGTGAATTTTGCGGCACAAGTAAAAAAAGACCAACACTCAGGCTGGTCTCTTGATTCATATTGAATATTTTCAATGGTAAAGACTAAATCAAACCTTGCTCTTTTGCCATTTTCTTGGCCATTTGAGGCGCATTCCACAATGATGGCAGCAGAATTAAGGATACTGGCACAGCAGTGATCACGATAAATGATTGCAAGGCAGAAACGCCACCAGAACCTAAGGAAATCAAGATAATCGCGGTTACCCCCATCATAATTCCCCAAAAGGCACGAATACCCGCATTCGGCTCGGTCTTACCACTCATTACAACGCTGATGGTGTATGTCATCGAATCACCAGTTGTAATAATAAACACAGTGGTCAATATCAAAAATAAGATCGACATTAACATCGGCATTGGCAGTTGTTGAGTAACAGCAAGTAACGCGCCCGGTAAGTTAAACCCTTCGAAGGCCGAACTGACACTACCTGGATTTGAAATTTCAAATGCCAAGCCACTGCCACCGATGATGGTGAACCAGAAACAAGTCACAAGTGGTGCCACAATACAAATGGTACCAATTAGTTCACGAATAGAGCGACCACGTGAAATACGAGCCACAAAAATCGCCATCATCGGCGCATAACCGATGAACCATCCCCAGAAGAAAATCGTCCAGCCACTTAACCAAGCTTCATCACCACGATAAGTCGCCATGGGAATAAAGTTATTAATCATGGTGCCAACACCTTGAATATACCCATCAAAAATAAACCCTGTTGGGCCAAAAAGAAGGATATAAATCATCAAGGCGACCGCTAAAATCACATTGTAACGGCTGAGCATTTGCATACCGCGGTTGAGTCCACTTAATGCCGATAAGGTGTAAAGCACAATTGTAAAGAGCACAATGATTAACTGGGTAGTAAACCCATCTGGCACGCCAAATAATTCATTCAATGCGTAACTAATTTGTAAGCCTAAAAAGCCAATAGGGCCAATCGTTCCCGCTGCGACCGCAACAATACAACATGCATCAATTGCCGCGCCAATTTGGCCTTTCAGCGCTTTTTCACCAAGCACAGGATAAAGCAAAATTCTCGGCTTCAACGGTAAGCCTTTATCATAGTGAAGGTGCATCACCACGATCGTCGATAAACTGCCAACAATGGCCCACGCTAAAAAGCCCCAATGCATAAAAGCTTGTGACAAGGCATTAATGGCTCGTTGCTGAAGATCATCCGTCGCTCCATACACCGGCGGAGCGCTAACAAAATGAGCGATAGGTTCGGCTGCCGCCCAAAAAACACCGCCACCAGCTAATAACGTACAAAATAAAATCGCCGTCCAACGAAAGTTAGGCATATCAGGGGCATGATCACCACCTAATACCACACGACCAGTTTGCCCAACCGCCAAATACAGCGCGATAAAAAAGGTCGCTAGCATCAATACTTGCCAATAAGGACCAAACACTTGTGCAGACCAAGTGAAGCCGATATTAACCAACCAAGACAGTGTGGGAGCATCAAACAAGGCAAGAAGAACAAATAGCAAAATAAAGCCGCCGCTGTACCACAAAGCCGGATTATTGAGACTCAGTTTATCTATGGTTGATTCAGATTGAGAATTGGAAAGAGGAAAAGATCGGGAAGTTGAACTAATAGTGTTGCTTAAATCAGACATTCTGACTCCGGTTTGTCTTTGCTGTTTTTTTCATGTCACCATTTAGCCAGCAAAGAAACATTTATATCTGCGGTGATCCCTTCCAAGCAGATAGCGTCATCATTATCGACATCACGCTCTATATTATTTAGAGAACGAAACGATTATCGGTAAATTTAGCGCGCTGATGATACAGAAGCATAACAAAAACTCAACCCATACCTTTGTTTCAAGGCAATAAGCTCTCAATACTTTCAAGCAATTACATCTAAAATCGGACATTATTCATCTATTTACTTTCTTAGATAATAAATTGATATCCATAATAAAAAGCTTAATTTTAAACATCGCACCAATAGATCAGTTAGCAAAAATTAGGTTATATATTTCGAACTCAAAACAATTACATCAAAAACAATCATACGCTTACTTTTTCAACAGCCTTCTCCTTAAGCCGACTATTTCCTTTCTTTATTCTTAGGAATATGGAAATACTGACGTAATTGTGGGTTTATGACGCTCAAAGACCACTTTTGTCTATTTGATTGATATAATCACTCCAAGCCTCACCGGTGATGACCAATAGTTCCAATATTTACTTTTATTGCCAAATATTAAACGCTATTATCAAACCGCAATCGATTGCTTAACTATTTAAACACCATTGATGAGAGTTTTATGCTATCTGATATCGATATTTGCCGCACCGCACCTTTACAATCTATTCAAGCCATAGCAGAAAAGGCTGGGTTACAACCTTCTGAATATCAAAGCCAAGGTCGGCATAAAGCGAAAGTCTCATTACAGAGTGTAAAGCGCTTACAACATGCTCAAACAGGAAAGTTAGTCGTCATTACGGCCATTACGCCCACCCCACTTGGTGAAGGTAAAACCGTCACCACCATCGCGCTTGCCCAAGGCATGCAAAAACTATCTCGTTCTGTGATGGCTTGTATCCGCCAACCTTCCATGGGCCCAATTTTTGGCGTAAAAGGTGGTGCGGCTGGAGGTGGTTATTCTCAAGTCGCTCCTATGGATCAGCTCAACTTGCATTTAACCGGAGATATTCATGCGGTGACCGCAGCGCATAATCTTGCAGCGGCGGCCATTGATGCCCGCCTCTACCATGAAGAACGTTTAGGTTATGCAGACTTTGAGCACCGCTCGGGATTAAAAGCCTTGCGCATAGATAGCCAACAGGTCACTTGGAAACGTGTTATGGATCATAATGACCGCGCGTTACGAATGATCACAGTCGGTCAGAACGAATCGGGTAAAACCATTAATGGCTTTGAGCGTCACGATGGCTTTGATATTTCAGCAGCATCAGAGCTGATGGCGATTCTGGCACTCGCGCAAGATCTACAAGATTTAAGAAAACGTATTGGACAAATTGTGGTTGCCTATACTCTTGATGGCGAGCCAGTCACTACCGAAGACCTACAAGTAGCGGGCGCAATGACGGTGTGTATGAAAGACGCGATTGAGCCGACATTAATGCAGACCCTCGAAGGTGTACCAACGCTGATCCACTCAGGCCCTTTTGCCAATATTGCGCATGGCAACTCTTCGATTATTGCCGACAACATTGCAACCAAACTGGCCGATTACACCATTACTGAAGGTGGGTTTGGTTCGGATATGGGATTTGAAAAAGCTTGCAATATTAAAGCGCAAGTGTCTGGAAAATCACCCAATTGTGCAGTGATCGTTGCTACTTTACGCGGTTTAAAAGCCAATTCGGGCTTATATGATCTCCGTCCTGGCCAAGCAATTCCCGACACGTTGATCCAACCCGACAGCCAAGCCCTAATCGCAGGTTTTACTAACTTAAAATGGCATATAGATAACGTCAATCAATATGGTATCCCGGCTGTCGTGGCGATCAATCGTTTCCCCCAAGATACCGATGAAGAAATCCAACAGCTCATCGAATTAATACACGCTTTACCCAACAAGGTCGATGTCGCATTAAGCGAAGGATTCGCCAAAGGCGGACAAGGCACACTGGATTTGGCTCAAAAAGTCATCGCGCAATGTGAGTCTAGTGCGATCTCAACCTTCACGCCCCTCTATAAATTAACGGATACATTAGAAGATAAACTCTCAGCAGTGGCCATCAAAGGTTATGGGGCTAGCCGAATTAATCTGAGTGAACAAGCGCAACAGCAATTGCTTCGACTCACTGAGCAAGGGTTTGCCAATCTGGCCGTTTGCCTTGCAAAAACCCCCCTTTCTATTACGACGGATAGCCAAGTAAAAGGCGCACCTAAAGATTTTATCGTTGATATTCGTGAACTGAAATTATGCGCCGGTGCCGGTTTTATTTACGCATTATGCGGTAACGTAATGACCATGCCCGGCTTACCAGAAAAACCCGCTTTCATGAGTTTAGATATTGATGAAAATGGTGAGATTATCGGCTTAAGTTAAACTGCCATGCCAGTCAGTGTTGCAACAGTGGCTGGCATAGCATTTCATTAAAATATACCCAAGTAACTTCAAGATGCCGAATTCACTTGAGTATATTAGTTACCCGTACATTTTTCACACAATAAATTATCCCCATTCCATTGAGAATTTCATCGCACGACATCAATAAAAAAACCAACATAAATACCTCTTACTATCTGATTTTTATATTAAATATCTATCTATCAATAAGACTTCATTCCGATCTATTCACTAAGTTCACTGGAATTAAAAAGAACATAATCATGCTAAGGCTTTGATTAAAAGCGAATTATCTCAATAAATAGAAATGTCAGAATAAGTCAAAACTTGCCCTAAGGAACAATTTTCAACGCGTCATTACATAAAAACTGAACATTTTTTCGACTCACTATCGAATTCTCACAAAATTTAAGTGTGTATTACGCCAATTATCCTACAGTTGTTTCGCAGGAGAATGAAAGTTCTCACCATCAGCGATGATTTATAAATTTTAATTTTATAACAATACGTTAAGGATAATTGAGTATGGCTACAGGTCGAAACAGGTTAGGAAAAAATGCCTTTAGACTAAGCGCACTAACCGCTTCATGCATGATGGCATTTAGCAGTTATGCGGCAGTCGATTGCAGCACATTTGAAGAGTGGGATGCTGGCACCGTTTATACAGGCGGCGATCAAGTTCAGCAGGATAATAACGCTTATAGTGCCAAATATTGGACCCAGGGAAACAGCCCTAAAGATGCTGGTGAATGGGGAGCTTGGGCGCTCGTCGATTCTTGTACAACGGATGTCGTCACCAATGAAGCGCCAACGGTTGATCTCACCGCACCACTAGCAACTGCAAGCCTGACAGAAGGCGATGTAGTCACGTTAACGGCCAGCGCTGCCGATTCTGACGGCACAGTTGCGCGCGTCGATTTCTTAGTTGACGGCGCGGTGATTGCTCAAGCCACTAGCGCCCCTTATTCAGCAACGTGGACGGCCACTTCTGGTTCACATACTTTTAGTTCTGTTGCTTATGATGACCAAGGCGCCAACAGCACAACAAGCTCAGTCACACTCGACATTGCCACGTCTTCAACAGAGACCAACCAAGCGCCAACCGTTTCTGTTGGGCTTTCAAGCAGCAGTGTGACGGTTGGTGAAGTCGTCACCTTAACGGCAACCGCCGCCGATTCTGATGGCACGATTGATAAGGTAGATTTTTATGTAGCTGGTGCGTTAGTCGGCACAGTGTCTTCGGCGCCATACACACTAAATTACACCACCACTCAAACTGGCTCGGTTTCAGTGATCGCTAAAGCGACGGATAATGAAGGCGCAGCAACAGAATCTACCGCTACGACATTAAAAGTACTTAGTGATCAACCAGTGGCTTCAACTTGCCACCCAGATGGTTTGTATCAAACGGAAGGCGTGAATGTGCCTTACTGTGATGCTTATGATGAAGAAGGCCGTGAAATCATGGGCGCGGATCACCCTCGCCGTGTGATTGGTTACTTCACAAGTTGGCGCTCGGGTGATGATCCACAAGCGGCATACCTAGTTAAAGACATCCCATGGGAACAACTGACTCATATCAACTATGCGTTTGTTAGCATTGGCTCAGACGGCAAAGTGAATATTGGTGATGTTAATGATCCTGAAAACCCTGCCGTTGGTAAGACTTGGCCTGGCGTCGATGTTGATCCTGAACTTGGTTTTAAAGGTCACTTCGGTGCACTCGCCACTTACAAAAAACGCTATGGCGTGAAAACCTTAATTTCCATTGGTGGGTGGGCTGAAACGGGCGGGCATTTTGCTGCCGATGGCTCACGTATCAATGATGGTGGCTTCTACACTATGACCACCAATGCCGATGGTTCAATTAACCACGCGGCAATTGAAAAATTCGCCGACTCAGCGGTTGAACTGATCCGCAAATATCAATTTGATGGTATTGATATTGATTACGAATACCCAACCTCAATGGCTGGTGCAGGTAACCCACTAGACAAAGACATCATGGAACCTCGTCGTGCTCACCTTTGGGCTTCTTACCAAGAGTTGATGCAAGTATTACGTGAGAAAATCGATAAAGCTTCAGCGCAAGATGATCAATATTACATGCTCACCATTGCTGCGCCGTCTTCAGGTTACCTACTACGCGGCATGGAAACCTTTGATGTGACTAAGTACCTCGATTACGTCAATATCATGTCTTATGACTTACACGGTGCTTGGAACGATCATGTTGGCCACAATGCTGCTTTGTACGACACAGGTAAAGATTCCGAGCTTGCGCAATGGAATGTTTACGGCACGGCTGCTTACGGTGGCATTGGGTATCTCAATACCGATTGGGCTTATCACTACTTCCGTGGCTCAATGCCAGCGGGCCGCATTAATATCGGTGTGCCTTACTATACACGTGGTTGGCAAGGCGTGACCGGTGGCGACCATGGTTTATGGGGTAAAGCAGCGCTACCAAACCAATCTGAATGTGCTGATGGCACTGGTGAAGGCGAGAAAAACAACTGTGGCCATGGCGCAATTGGTATCGACAACATGTGGCACGATACCGATCCAAAAGGCAATGAAATGGGCGCAGGCTCGAACCCAATGTGGCATGCCAAAAACCTTGAAAAAGGCATTTGGGGTTCTTATGCCGATGCTTATGGTTTGAAACCTGACACGGATCCATCGGATGCACTGACGGGAACGTACACTCGTTACTACGATGATGTCGCGGTTGCACCATGGCTTTGGAATGAAGAGAAAAAAGTCTTCTTATCGACTGAAGATAAAGAGTCTATCACCACGAAAGCGCAATACGTTATCGACCAAGGTATTGGCGGCATCATGTTCTGGGAACTGGCGGGCGACTACAGCTGCTATGTCTTAGATGCCAACGGAAACCGTACTGATGTTGATCCGACCGAACAAGCTTGTGCGAGCGGTAACGGTGAATACCACATGGGTAATACCATGACTAAGACTATCTACGATGAGTTTAAGTCAGCAGCGCCATACGGCAATAAAGTCGCAACAGGTGCTATGCCCGATCAAGTGGTAGACATTTCAGTTAGCATTGGCGGCTTTAAAGTGGGCGATCAGAACTACCCGATCAATCCGAAAGTCACCTTTACCAACAATACCGGTCAAGATATTCCTGGCGGCACGGAATTCCAATTCGATATTCCAACCTCTGCGCCAGATAACGCCAAAGACCAATCCGGCGGTGGCTTAGCCGTCATTAGCTCGGGTCATACTCGCGCCGATAATGTGGGAGGTTTAGATGGAGTGATGCATCGTGCAGCCTTTACTCTGCCGTCTTGGAAAGCACTACCAGCGGGTGAATCTTATGAACTGGATATGGTTTATTACCTACCAATCTCAGGCCCTGCCAACTACACCGTGAATATTAATGGTGTGGACTACGGCTTTAAGTTTGAGCATCCAGAACTGCCGATTGCAGACCTTACGGTAAACAACGGTGGCGGTGAAAATGGTGGCGGCAATGAAACGTGTGATAGTACAGGTCTTGTCACTTACCCTGAATTGCCTCAACAAGATCATGCCAGCCAAGGTGATAAAGTCATCAGCGATGGTGTGGTTTATGAAGCAAAATGGTGGACCGCTTCTGTCCCTGGCAGCGATGGTAGCTGGACCAAAGTCTGTACTTTATAAGTCCAATTTGACGTAATGAGTACACCACGATAACAAAACGCACATCCCAAAAGATGTGCGTTTTTCTTATCTTTTCACTGGCAGCAAAACCTTCTCTGCTGTTCTGGCTATTTTAATGTTGCCAACACCTTAGCGATGTCTTGTTTTCTACCTTTATCGGCTAAAGGACGATCTGGACGTGCTGGCGCTTGTTGCGCTTTATTTAAGTATTTTAATGCTTCTTCTTTACGGCCCTGATCTGCTAAAAACTCGCCATAAAAGAAATTGGAATCAATGCCATTCGGGTTAATTGCGAGCCCTTTTTTCAGCATTTCTTCTGCTTTATCATCATCGCCAAACCCTACTGGCCAGCCCGGTACTTTATAATACAAAGAGCCTAAACTCGTATAAGCCGAACCTTGTAAACTATTTGGCGCCACTTCAATCACTTTCTCAAATTGCTTTTTGGCATCTTTCACGAGAGATAACGCACCTAGTCCACCTTTCACTCCAGCAAGTGTGCCTTCGTTAATGCCTAACCATACTAATAAATCAGGATCATTCGGCTTGGCTTTTAACGCCTGTTGATTCAGCGCAATGGTGTTTTCCAGGCACTTTATTTGCAAATCTTCATCTTTGGTTTGGTTGTACTGACAATCTGCCCATTGATGCTGAATGTCTAATAGTGAAGTTGCTGCCATGGCAGATGGTGCCACGACCGACAGAGCCAATAAAGACATCGTTGCGATAACAGTTTTCATGGTTACCTCCTTAAGATTCCTGATTTAAAAAGTGCTGAATAACCGATTGCTGTTTACGAATCGACGCAGACACCAATTTAGGAAACAGTTGATTGACCTTAGCAAATAACTTTTCAGGCCAACCGATCCATTTGCTCGCGGTTTCTTTTTGCAGCATATCAACGACACATTGCGCCACCGTTTCAGGCGTATCGCTTTTATTGCCAAGTTGCTGATTTAAACTTCGCACAGTGGCGTTATTCATCTCGGTTTGAGTCGCACGAGGGGCAAGGTACAACACGCGAATATTTGCGCCATCCATTTCACGGTCGAGCGCTTCACTGAATCGATGTATGCCTGCTTTAGCTGCGCAATAACTGGCATAACCCGGGTAACCTATCGAACCAAAAGCCGAACCTATATTTAAGATAATGCCCGGTCGCTGCAACCACCCCAATGCAGACTGACTCAACAAAATAGGTGATAACAAATTCAAACGCAGCTCTTGTTCAAGCGAGCTTACCGAGCGCTGAGCGAAATATTGAAACTCATTGCTGCCAGCGCCATTAATCAACGCATCAATGACGCCACCACTTTGCTTGTATTGATGAACCAACTGACTGATCTGCTCCATTCCTTGCTCAGTGGTCATATCTGCGCTTAAACAAATGTGCTGTTCAGGTCGTGTTAAAGAAGCTTTTAATTGCTGCAAACGCTCTTTATTACGAGAGACTAAGATCAATTTGACTCCCTTCGCGCTCAGTAACATCGCAATAGCTTGCCCAATCCCTCCCGACGCACCGGTCAGCATGATGCACTTATTGGTTAATTCCATCTTTCGTCCTTAGCCATGATTAATTCGCTTGATATAAACTATTCAGCATTTCACCGTATAAGGCGTACACCATATTAGCCGACTCGATGATGGCTTCTTGATCCGCTTCATTGGTCACTTTATTCATCAAGGTTTCAAAAAACTGAATATGTTCTTGGTCAAGCACACTATGCGAGGTTAAATACGTTAGTGCTTGTTCCGGCAAATCAAGGTATTGCTTAACCATTTGAGCCATATTGCCGCCAATCCCGACGCTCGTGCCTTCGAGTACCCACACCATGCCAAACAACGCCATCGGATTATGTCGATCAATTTGGTGATATAAGTACGACACCATCAATTCAATCGGCGCACCTACTCGGCCAGAACCTTGATTAAAACGCACCGCTTGCGCATCGCCACCACACGCAGCAATGTCATTTAAGATCCACTCGTGGTGGCCCTTTTCTTCATCAATATATTCTGCAATCGCTTCACGAACCCATTCATTTTCCAAAGAAAGGCGACTACCGCATGCCATTAACAGCGGCACCGTATGCTTAACATGGTGAAACGCTTGTGTTAGAAATTGAATGTACATATCGCGGTCAATATTGCCCTGCATACAGGCTTTAATTACCGGTGCCGACAGCATTTTTTGCTGAGCCTCTTGGGTACGTTGTTGGAGCGTATTAAAAAATAAAGTCATCATTTGTTCCTTAACATTGCGTAGCGACATCAGATGAGGCCTCTACCTTGTAAACCGTTAATGTATTGTGTTGCGTCGCAGCACTATCACGATTGCTTAAATAGGTTTGTATCCAATTTTCCACTTCATTCCGTTTCGGTCGCCCATTGGAAGTGAACCAATTTCGTCCCGTAAAATGAGCCAAAACCACGACTCGTTTTACCTGAGCATAATCGGGTAAAGTTAGATTCAATTGCTCAATACCAGAAAGCAAATCAGATCGGTTTACTACCACCGCCGTCAGCCCTTCCTGACCTTCTCCATTAATAATCATTGAGCAACCCGGTAAGTAGATCTGAGCTTCTGATTCAATCCATTCAGGTGAAATATTGCGTCCAAAGCTCGTAATGATTTGGTTTTTCTTACGTCCTTTTAGCGTCACAAAACCGTTATCCAGTTCAGCAAGATCGCCCGTTGCCAACCATTCATCAGCAAAAGGTTCGCCCAGATACCCCAACGCGATATTCCCTTTTACCCATAACTCACCATCGCTTGAAACTTTGGCTTGAACATGATTTAAAACCTGCCCACTAGTGCCTGCTTTCATCATGGCCGGAGTATTGAGGCTCACGACTGAAGCGCATTCAGATAACCCATAACCTTCATAAGCAGGAATGGATAATTGGTGGGCTTTTTGTATTAATTGAGCCGCCACTCGGGCTCCGCCCACGGCAACAAAATTTAAGCTTTTTGCGAGATCAGGTTGGTGAGCCACAATCTGTATCAGCGCCATTAATAACGCAGGCGTTAACACTAGGCTGCTAGGTTGATAAGTAGCTATCGCTTGTGCAAATCGCTGAGCATCAAATTGGCTTGAACCACTTAAACCAATTCCTTTTCCAGGAAAAATCAGTGACGCTACCCCCAACGTCAAAGGCACATAAATACCGGTGATATTTTCTAATAAGGTTGATAGCGGTAAGAACACCAGGTGCTTTGACGAGCCTACTTGAACCGAATCTGCCAGCGATTGTGTCACCTTGCTAAGATTCTCCACACTCAAACACACCCCTTTAGGCGTGCCGGTAGAGCCGGAAGTAAAGGTAATTTTAAACGTGCCCGCTAAGCGTTGATTTTGATGGGAAGAAGCACGTGTAGACACCTTCAATCCTTCAATCTCATTGCCATTGCCTTCGTCTGGCCAATCACCGATCAAGACATCAGCACCCGACTGTTCCAAAACGTGCTGAACCTGGCTGGCGGAAAAGAAGGTTGGCACTGGCACCATGCAAATATTTTCATACAGACATGCCAGATCAATGATCATCCATGCCAAACTGTTTTCCGCTTTTAACGCCACACATTGCGTATTTAACGAGCGTAAAAAATAGCCAGCTTGAGTGACTCGTACCATCAGTTCACGGTAATTAATGGATTCCACACCGCCATTGGCATTCTGGCCAATAAAGGCATATTTTTCAGGCGTCGTGTTCGCCCAATGCTTCATCGCAGATAAGATCGGATTCATAGTTATTTCACCTCACTGACATTATCAAGCTGGGGGTAGGCTGAAAGATGAATGGCGTGCAAACGCGCTAACCCTTGCTTTAAATTACCAGCCAGAATTCTCGGGTGATGTTCGTAATATGTCCCCCACACCTGCTTGGCGTTATAAATGCGGCTCGGGTCGGCTTCAGTAATAACGGTGGGCTCTAACCCTAAACGCTTCATCAAGCGAAACAGTGGATCGGTTGCCGTAAAAATACACCACTCAAAACCTTGCTCAACTAAGGTGGATGCCATCAAATAAAAGTGCTCAGGAGACATCCCTTGAGCAAAAGAAGCTAACTGGCCAAATTCTATTAATTTGTCACGGGGAATTGGAGTCGAGAAGACTTGGGAGAGTATGCTTTCCGCACTAGTATCGAGATATTGCTCTAAAAACAACTCACCTTCATTACCCGAGCGAATCCCGCATAAAGCTAGGATCTTTTCATGATCAGATAACGCCATAAAACGGGGCATAAAATGATTCACATGAGCAGAAAACGCTTCGCAATAACGCAAGGCAATATAGTCAATCGCTTCTTGCCATCTTGGGTGATGAGAATCAATGACCATAAGATTCAGGGTTGGTGAGTTGTGTCTTTTCATAAATGCATGCCTCTATCAAGGTTATGCAATAACTGTAAGAAACAAAACTTAAGCGACGCTGAAGTTAAACTGAATTATTCATCAAGGTGGTTTCAAAAAAACCAACCTGAAGCCACGCATTAACAAGCCATTAACCGCCACCCAGTAAGAAATCCATTATTGATGTAATCAATTTCAAGGTCATAACATTCAACTCAACCTTGCAATAGTTAAAACATATTATTCAAAAATAATTACCTGCAATTATTCACTTAAATAACAGCCCCAAAAACCGAGTTAAAATAAACACTCAAACCATTAATAATCAACAACATAAATAAAAACGATCATTCGAAAATCTTGTTTTGCCAAACAATGATAAACATGCTTGTTATTAATTACATAAGAGTGTGCACTTCGTCTAACTTTTGCAATTTGATGACATTTTGTTTAGAGTACTAACTAATTTACAGGGTGTTAGATGTTTTGACTTTGTAAAAAATGATAGCCAAGGATGCTAAATAATGACGACAAAATTAGAAGTAAAAAACCTCTATAAGGTGTTTGGAGAAACACCAGAAGAAGCTTTTCCTCTCCTTGAAAAAGGCCTTGATAAAGATGCTATTTTTGACAAAACCGGACTGACGGTTGGGGTGAAAGATGTTTCTCTATCAATTAACGAAGGCGAAATTTTCGTCATCATGGGCCTGTCTGGTTCAGGTAAATCAACCTTAGTACGTTTATTGAATCGTTTAATTGAGCCTACTCGCGGCCATGTTTATTTAAACGGTAAAGATATTGCGGTGATTTCCGATGAAGAACTGCGCAACGTACGCCGTAATAACATCAGTATGGTTTTCCAAAACTTCGCTTTAATGCCTCACATGAGTGTGATTGAGAACGCGGCCTTCGGCTTAGAACTCGCCGGCGTTGATTTGGATAAGCGTAATGATGCCGCTCGTAATGCACTCGCACGTGTTGGGTTAGAAAGCCAATGTCAATCGTACCCAGATGAATTGTCTGGTGGTATGAAACAGCGTGTTGGTCTAGCTCGCGCATTAGCTACCGATCCGGACATTCTATTAATGGACGAGGCTTTTTCTGCGCTCGATCCGCTGATCCGAACAGAAATGCAAGATGAGCTGATTCGACTACAAAACGATGACCGCCGTACCATCGTCTTTATCTCGCACGATTTAGATGAAGCCATGCGTATCGGTGACCGTATCGCCATCATGCAAAATGGCGTGGTAGTGCAAGTCGGTACGCCCGATGAAATTCTGCAAAATCCGGCTAACGATTACGTGGAATCTTTCTTCAGTGGTGTGAATGTCGCGGATGTTTATGCCGCCAAAGACATTGCCCGTAAAAAACCCGCTGCCGTATTTAAAAAAGGCGAAACCGATGGGCCCGCCGCGGCATTGCAAATTTTATCAGACCAAGACCGCGATTATGGTGTGGTGGTCGATAAAGCCAACAAATACACAGGTATTGTGTCGCAAGACTCTCTAAAAGCCGCTTACAAAGAAAAGCGTTCGCTTAGCTCTGCGTTATTGGAAGGCACCCTTTCTCTGGATGCCGATACTCCGGTAAGTGAATTGATTAGCCAAGTCGCTGAAGTCCCGTATGGGGTTCCCGTGGTGGCGAAAGACGGCACTTATCACGGTGTGATCACCAAAACTCGCCTGCTTCAAACTTTAGATAGAGAGTAATATTATGACGACCGAAACAACTGTAAGTGCAGCACAGGCTGCCGATCCGTGGGCCTCAGCCACGACAACCACATCAAGTGATCCGTGGGCAACGGCCAGTTCAGCAGAAAGTACAACCTCATGGTTAAGCAATACGCCAAGCCAACCGGTTGAACACAGCATCAACTGGGCGCACCCATTCAAAGATGCAGTGATCCCATTTGATCACTGGGTAGAAAGTGGGTTGAATTGGCTGGTTGCTCATGGGCGACCGCTCTTCCAAGCGATACGAGTACCGATTGATTTTATCTTAACCTCGTTTCAAACCGCGTTAGTCTCAACGCCCTCGCTGATTATGATTGGCTTATTGGTGTTGATTGCATGGCAATTCGCAGGCAAAAAAATGGGCTTTGCGACCTTAGTCTCTTTAGCCGTCATTGGGTTTATTGGTGCCTGGTCTGAAGCGATGGTGACGTTAGCGCTGGTTCTGACCTCCGTCTTTTTCTGCTTATTAATTGGCCTTCCGATGGGGATATGGTTAGCACGCAGTCAGTCCGCAGCCCGAATTATTAGGCCTGTACTTGATGCCATGCAAACCACACCGGCCTTTGTCTATTTAGTGCCTATCGTGATGCTGTTTGGTATTGGTAACGTGCCGGGCGTGGTGGTAACGATTATTTTCGCCTTACCGCCTATCGTACGTTTAACCATTTTAGGTATTCAACAAGTGCCTGAAGAGCTTATCGAAGCCGGTCATTCCTTTGGTGCGAGCCCAAAACAAATGCTGTATCGCATTCAATTACCACTGGCGACGCCAACCATTATGGCTGGGGTAAACCAAACCTTAATGCTTTCGCTGTCAATGGTCGTGATTGCCTCCATGATTGCCGTAGGTGGTTTAGGTCAAATGGTTCTGCGTGGTATCGGCCGATTAGACATGGGTCTGGCTGCTGTCGGCGGCTTAGGCATTGTGATCCTAGCAATTTTGTTAGACCGCTTAACCCAAACCATCGGTATTGCTTCACGCGATAAAAAGACTCGTTGGTATGAAACAGGCCCAGTGTCATTGATCTATAGACTCATCAAAGGCACACCCAAAAAATCGAATGAAATGAAGGCTTCTTAATCTGGGGCAACCACGCTCTAGCGCTCACAATAACGTCCTACACACTTACGCGTAAAAAAGAAATCATAGGAGAAATGATGAAAACAACACGGATGAAAACTTTACTTACGACGACCTTACTGGCCTCTGCGACTTCGTTTGCAGTGAATGCCGAAACGCTACCCGGAGAAGGCGTTAGCGTTCAGCCAATCCAATCCACGGTTGCGGAAGAAACCTTTCAAACCTTAGTGGTGGATAAGGCACTGGAAAAGCTGGGTTACGATGTTAAACCGATTAAAGAAGTCGATTACAACGTCGGTTACACCTCGATCGCCAATGGTGATGCGACCTTCTTAGCGGTTAACTGGGCTCCACTGCACGACAACAAATACAAGCAAGCTGGCGGCGATGATAAATTTTATCGCCAAGGCACTTATGTTACCGGTGCGGCTCAAGGTTACTTAATTGATAAAAAGACCGCCGATAAATACGGCATCACCAATATTGGTCAATTAAAAGATCCTAAACTGGCCAAGCTATTTGATAGCAACGGTAACGGTAAAGCCGATTTAACCGGTTGTAACCCAGGTTGGGGTTGTGAAGCCGTGGTCGCCCATCAGTTAAAAGACTTTGGCTTAGAAGCGACCGTAGATAACAACCAAGGTAACTACGCTGCGATTATCGCCGATACCATTTCTCGCTATAAAAATGGCGATCCAGTGCTTTACTACACTTGGACGCCATACTGGGTAAGTGGTGTATTGGTTCCCGGCAAAGACGTTGTATGGTTAGAAGTGCCGCACTCTTCACTACCAGGTGATCGTAGCGATATCGATACCACATTACCGAATGGTAAAAACTATGGCTTCCAGATGAATGCCATGCACATTATTGCCAACAAAAAATTTGCGGAAGAAAACCCAGCTGCGGCTAAATTATTTGCCATCATGAAGATGAATATTAACGACATCAGTGCCGAAAACTTAATGATGCAAAAAGGTCAAAACAAACCTGCAGATATTGAATCTCACGCCAACGCTTGGATTAAAGCACACCAAAATAAGTTTGATGCTTGGGTAGCCGAAGCTAAAGCTGCCGCTCAATAATCAGCGCTCAAATTAAGCCTATCAAGCTGCCTATCTTGGCAGCTTTTCTTATATCAATATAAATTAAAAAAACATAGAGACATCACGGATGAAAAAGATAGCGAAAACCCTTTCAATGGCTATGCTGGCGACAAGTAGTATTTCATTGTCTGCTTTTGCAAGCGATCTACCGGGCGAAGGGATCACCGTACAACCGGTACAATCAACCATCGCAGAAGAAACCTTTCAAACATTGCTCGTAAATAAAGCCATGGAAAAGCTGGGCTACACCGTCAAACCCACCAAAGAGGTCGACTACAACGTCGCTTTCACCTCGATAGCCAATGGTGATGCCACCTACCTAGCGGTTAACTGGGACCCACAACAAAAAGACAAATACGAAATGGGTGGTGGCGATGACAAGTTCTATCGTAAAGGAGTCTACGTCAACAACGCGGCGCAAGGTTATCTGATCGATAAAAAAACCGCCGATCAATACCACATCACCAACCTTGGGCAGCTAAAAGATCCAAAACTCGCCAAACTGTTTGATTCTGATGGCGATGGCAAAGCCGATTTAACCGGTGGTGAACCGGGCTGGACAACGGAATCCATCATCAACCACCAAATTGATGCCTACGGTTTAAAAGATACCGTAACGCAACGTCAAGGCAGCTACTCCGCCTTAATTGCCGACACCATTTCACGCTATAAAAGCGGTCAGCCGGTGTTGTACTACACTTGGACACCATACTGGGTCAGCAGCGTATTAGTGCCAGGCAAAGATGTGGTTTGGCTACAAGTGCCTTTCTCCGCCATGCCTGAAGGACTACAGCAAGATACCGCGCTACCGAATGGTAAAAACTATGGCTTCCAAGTTAATACCATGCGTATCGTCGCCAATAAAGCGTTCGCCAAAGCCAATCCAGCGGCAGCCAAACTGTTTTCTATCATGAAACTCAACATCGGCGATATTAGCCAACAGAATATGATGATGAGAAAAGGGCAAAATAAACCCGCTGACATTGAAGCCCATGCCAACGCTTGGATTAAGGCGCATCAAAACCAATTTGATTCATGGATTGAGCAAGCGAAAAAAGCAGCAGAAAAATAATTTCTCCAACACTATTTAAGCTTTATTAAGATTCAAAAAGGTTACCGCGGTTCATTCGCGGTAACCTTTTTTTTATTGCACAAATTACTGTTGAAGAGACTTTAATACCGATGGATATCCCCAACCATCCACTCCAACTTCAACTGGCTTACCCGTCAAATATTCAAATAAAGTAGGCGCCAATGAGCCATTATCCACCGCGCCAAGACGGACTTTAGGTTGCATACCCTCTTTCCAAAACCCAATAAAAGCATCTTTTTCTAAATACGTTTCACCGGCATGACGCCCCGGAACCAACGTATTATATCCAAACCCATCTTTAGGAAATAAATTCACCGTCCCGGCTCGATCATCCTCATATAAATGGATTAATTGCATCACCGAATCCGGCCTAGCACTCATGGCGGTTAATTCACGCCATTGCGAACGAATACAACCTTTCTGCGCCATACAAGTTTGCATCAATACTTGTTTACGTTTCACTTGTTCATTGGTTAATGCCGCTTTATAAGGGTTAGAATGAGCAACTGATAATAATTCCGGTTCATTTTTTCCATCCGCAGATTGGTAAGAAATATGATCGCCAACACGTGTGATCACTTCATTTTTAAGCTTACCGTGACGATAGCCCACCACACGCACTGCGCAATGTTCAGGTAAGCAATCTGATTCACGAACCACTAAATAATCTAACGATTCACGTAATCGATATGCGATTTCATCAATCATATTAATCGTCTTACCCCCAGAAATAGGCGTAAACTGGGCCAATTCTTCATAAAGCGGCTGAACTTTCCATCCTCGTTTCGAATTAAAAAAGTCCATCATATAATTACCACCAGCGGTTGATGCGATCACAACATCCACCCCTTTATTACTCGGGTAATTCAAAGCGTTAGTCATTTTAGGCCCTTCACCTTCATCTGAGGAAATTTTTAACACTTTCAGTTCAACGCCTTGTTTTTTCAAACCTTCCAAGACTACTTTTTCTGGGCTCAGCGTATAATGAACCGCAGACAATCCGTGATCTCCAGCCATACCCCATAATGTTTGTGGATGTATACCGGCTTGCTGATAAACGTCGTCAAGTTGCCCTAACCAGAAGTCTAATCGATTAAGCTCTCCCGTTGGGCTTATGATTTCATCACCAAATGGCCCTTTAAAATGAGCAAAATGATCCGGCCATGGGTTATACATTAACAAGTAATCGGGCATAGCTTGCTCATTCAGTGTGGCTAATTCAGCAATTTGGTCATTCAACACACCCTTTTGGCTTATCTTGGTCAGCACTCTCCAACCACCCAGCTCTTGGTAGGCTTTGAGTTCTTTAATTAAGTTTTTTCGTTTTTCCGCTACCACCGTTTCAACTTGCGCTCTTCGTTTCAACTCTAATATGCAACGTTGTTCGCCAAAATCGCGTATCGATTCACCAAGCCCTAAATTCACCAGCGCATCAAAACTAAGTTGTGCATTCCAATCATATTGAGCATTACAGTTCATCGTTTTCAAATAATTTAAACGGTCGAACATGGTTTTCATACCACGTTGCTCGGTTAAAGGTTCCAATTGCAAAGCATCATTACCAAAAAAGTAATAAGCACGATCTTGTTGTCTATCTACAAAATGGAAATTAGGGATCCCTGTTCCGCCTTTACCAGCAACTGCAGCACCAGTTTTCACGATGGGTAAGTTACGAACACTAATTGTTGGAGTCGATGAAATACCATCACTGGCAATGCCATTACCGTGTAGTTGATACAAACGCTTAAAAAAGGGTAAATAGTTAGGATCATTTTCACCTTGAGAGGTCAATTGCTTCAGAAAACGATGTTGAGGTATATGCTCTGGCTTGGCCGTCGCACTCGTGGGTTTATAATCTTTAAATACCTGATCTTGCTTGAGTGCTTGTTGCAAATAAGGGCTACTTTTAGATTGTGACAATCCTTCCATTAAACCTTGGCTTAAACCATCAACGACAATTTGAACGGCTCTTGGTCGGTTCTGTCGTGATTGTAAATAAGCAATTAACTCATCAGGGTTTTCATCTAGCTTATCTTGCATCCATTCAGTGAAAACGTCGGCACGTTGTGTCGGCTGAACATATTGACGATAAGCTTTTAAAACATTCATACGAACAAAATCGATTAACGTGATCGTTAATGCTTGCGCTTTATTGTTTACCTTATCTTTATTCGCAGGTTGAGCATCGTCCAAAATGGCATTCATTGCCGCCTTCATCTCACCTTGAGGCATGCTGTTCGCATATTTCGCAAGTTCTCCTATCAATAAAGATTGAACATGCTCAATAGTGGCGAGGTCTTTTGGTGAGTGAGTAAGATATTGATAATGATCGGGTAACGACTTCGCTAATTCCCAATCATCATTATTAAAGAGTTCATCATAAATACTCACTAACATCGCGAAAAACTGACGATTCATCGTCACCCCTTCACGGCGTTCAACATCATCGCTTAATTCTTCTTCTGCTATTTTAGATGTCTCTTCATCCAGACGAAAAAGAGAATGCTGCCAGCCTGCTAATTGAGAAGAAGAATAATGATTAAATAAATATTTTCGAAATTGGTCTTGGTTTTCTGCTCGGCTGTATTGATCATAAAAAACGTAGAGGAAGTGGCCTAAAGAGATACTATAAAAAGGGTTAGAAAGGCGTTTAATTACTCTACTTTTGGTTTCAACATCAAGAGGAAGTGTCAGAATATAAGCATCTAATGTCATGCCTGCAATCGTAAATGCAGTAACATCTCTTCCCGTTGAAATAGTCGTATCAAACTGATTTAAAATATTATTTTTTATTAAAGTACCACTGTAATAAAGAGGCGCAACAACCGGAATATTCGACACACTCTCCGCATGCACTAACGACACCTTGAGGCCAGTCAAAGTGGCCATCGCCCACAAACTGACAAGCTTCATTTTTATCCTTGGCTTCATTTCCATATACCCTTAATTCTTGTACAATATCGTCAATATTTAAGCGTTTAATTTAACCACAAATACATAAACAATAATTATGGTTTGAGTGAAATTTCATCTCTTATTTACACTTAACGTAAAATATCCACATTTTAATACCTCAATGTACTTTTCCCTTTGCGAATAAAGACAGATAGGTTACTTTCACGTCTTCATTATGGGAGCAACAACATGGATAAACATGAAGAAGTTCTGATCGCGATTCGTCAGATCATTCGTGCAATCGACCTACATTCACGACAATTAAATAAAGAGCTTGGTTTAACCGGCCCACAGTTGCTACTTATGCGTTCAATTCGTGATTCTGGTGAAGTCACCATTCGTCAGTTATCAATGAACACCAATATGAGTCAAGCAACCGCCACCACGATTATCGATCGTATCGAAAAGCGCGGTTTAGTTAAGCGCCAACGTAGTCAATTGGATAAACGTAAAGTCCACGCCTACTTAACCGAAGAAGGTGCGAAGCTACTTGAAAAAGCGCCACTACCGTTGCAGGACCACTTTATTCAACGTTTCCAAAATCTCGATTCTTGGGAACAATCATTACTGCTTTCTTCAGTGCAACGCATTTCAAAAATGATGAACGCAGCCGATCTTGATGTCGCGCCACTACTTGAAGTGGGAAATATTGCCCATCATCAAGGAACCCCAAGCAGTTAATCGAGGCATCTCGTGATTCCACGATAAAGGCAGCGTTGTAGTGCGCTGCCTTTTTCATTTTATGCCTTCAAAGATCTTGCCGATTTCAGCAAAGCTTGGAAAGAATCGCACTCTAAATGCGATTCATGCGGGCAACTCACCACATGATGTAAACTCTCCCTCACCGATTTTAAACGGATAATTTGCTGATCAATATCGTGTACTTTTTGTCGCAAAGTCTCGCGATTAATGACCAACTCATCCTTTGTATTAAACATCATGGCGACCTCTGAAAGTGATAACCCTGCCATCTGTCCTAGCGAAATAATATTTAATTTATTCAACACACTAGGCGAATATTGACGCCTTAACCCATTGCGCCCTGTGGAATAAATCAAACCCAACTTTTCATAATATCTCAGCGTTGATGGGGCAAAACCTGACAAATGAGACACTTCCGCAATATCCATTATTCCCTCCCTTGACTTAAAGCCAACTTCAAGTTGTAGACTGAGTTTAGCTTAACTGAACACATGACCAATAAGGAAAATCGTTATGAGTATTTTATCAATCATTGTTCTAGGCATAGGAGCAACCATTTGCATGGATATTTGGGCATTAATACAGCAACGTTTATTCGGTATTCCGCCCCTCAATTATGCGCTCGTCGGTCGTTGGATTTATTGCTTAACCGAAGGAAAACTGATGCATCGTTCTATCATCCAAACGCCAAAAAAGCCGAAAGAAAAAGCGCTGGGTTGGGCATTACATTATTTGATTGGTGTGATGTTTGTTGTCGGGCATGTATCCATCTTTGGACAAGCATGGTTAAACAACCCTAGCCTGACGCCAGCACTGTTCACTTCAACACTCACATTAATATTGCCATTTTTCATCATGCAACCATGCTTTGGTTTTGGCATCGCAGCCAGCCGAACCCCAACCCCATGGCGAGCACGCGTGTTGAGTTTGATGGCTCACACTAGCTATGGGCTCGGCTTATTTCTCTGCGCTTTATTATTCAAAAATAGCCAACTGTAAAATAGCCCTACAGAATAAGTGATTTTCTTCCAAAGCAAAAAATTTTACACTAACGCCGAATCACACCACTCCCCCTCTCAAGGAAGTAATTATGAAGTACGATTGGATTTTCTTTGACGCCGACGAGACCCTCTTCCATTTTGACGCCTTCAAGGGCATGCAACTGATGTTTTCACGCAAAGGTGTCGACTTCACAGAACAAGATTTTGCCACCTACCAAGAAGTGAATAAGCCGCTTTGGGTGGATTATCAAAATGGCGACATCACCGCCGATGAACTTAAGCACACTCGCTTTGATTCATGGGCGCAGCGACTTAATACTACGCCAGCGGAACTCAACTCTGCCTTTTTAGAAGCGATGGCCGACATTTGTGCGGTGCTACCCGGTGCTAAAGAGTTAATGGAAGCGATTACAGGCAAGGCGAAAGTTGGCATTATCACCAACGGATTTACCGATTTACAAGCGATTCGATTGGCTCGTACCGGCATGGATAGCTATGTTGACCAAGTGATCATTTCAGAAGAAGTGGGCACCGCCAAACCAGACCGCATCATTTTTGAGCATGCCCTACAACGCGCGGGCAATCCATGTAAATCAAAAGTGTTGATGGTGGGTGATAACCTGCATTCCGATATTCTTGGCGGCATCAATTTTGGTATTGAAACTTGTTGGTTAAACCATCACGGCGCTGCGGCAACCGATGGTATTAACCCACACTACACCGTGAGTTCATTAACCGAACTTCAAGCTATTCTAGAAGCCTAATCACACTCCAAATACCATTGAGCCACCGACGCTATTTTCACTTCAATAAAAAGAGAAAGTCGACAAATCGGTGGCTCCATTTTATTGCTCTAAGCCGTATTCTCTGCGCTACTTAACTTGAACTGACACCCCTTCCGCTTCCATCACCGATTTCGCATCGGCACGCTCAATAATCTTAACCAACGCCGATTGGATCACTTCATGCTCTCGCACGTCGGTCTCACTGGAAAAACGCTGCTCTTGAACGGTTGCACCTTCCTCTAGAGTAAAACCAACCACAACCTCTGTGGCGCAATCAGCACTCGCTCCAAAATATTCTAATGTAATTTGTGGGTATCCTTTAAAGCCTTTTTTAACCATCTTCGCAATGCGTTTTTTTGCTTTATCCACGTTCATTTTTATCTACTCCAACCAACAGTAACTCATCGTCACGTCTAGTATGCGGTGCTTTGTCGCGAACAGGCGCAATTCAACGAATATGTGATGAGAGTACCACGCGCTGCTCAGATCGGGTATGGAATGTTGGTTTAAGGGTAAGAAGGGTGTGAACCATTTTTGAATCTTGAGGGGCCTATAAAAAATGACTTCATTTCAATCATCAAGATAGCAAAGTAGCAGAATCAGGCCCCTACTCATGGAAACAAAACTGTTATCGATAACAAAAATACGCCTAAGCTAATGTAAAAAAGCGAGCCTTAGATAAGCTCACTTTTTTACATCTACTGGATAACAATGCAACCCAATATCTTTAAGATAACTGCTGCAACTTATGCTCAACCAACACATTATCAGGGGCAATCTGCTGAGCAAGCTCTAATAGCTGGACCGCATCTTGCGGATTATCTTGTTGATGTTTAATTGCAATATCCACCAGTGGCTGAATATCAATGGTCTTTTTATGCTCTTTTACGTGCGCCTTCTTCTCATCAATCAACACATTGTGCGCGGTGCTCAATAAGCCTAAGCGATGGGATGAGTTGGCATTCGCTTTATTGAGGGTGTCGTAATATTCTTCTTTTAAGCGCAAGGTTTTGGTTTGATGGCGAAATTGACCAATATCGATTTGTTGATGGCGAATAAAATCCACCGCCACTTGCTTATAAAAACCAAACTTATTTAGATAGGTGGCGTGAGTGCCATGCCCCATGCCGAACACTCGTAAATGCGTCAGCTGTGGGTATCGCTTGGCATGCAAACGATCGATTTCATTGGTCGGATCATAAATAATATAGCCTTCCGCCTCTCCCAGATCCAAATCGTGATAATCCCCTTGCCAATCAAACTGCTGCGCGATGTCGGTACTTGAGCGATCATCCCAAGGCGCTAAGGTTTTATTTTTGGTACTAACGGGATGAAACAATAAGACTTGGTTGAGTTGCAATAATTTTGCGAAAGCCCCAATGGCGAAGCCACCACGACTCAAACCATAGCCTAACCGTGATTCAAACGGAGTAAGTAAGCTCGACAATTGCTCAAGAAAGAAAATCAAATTACGACTACGGAACCAATTACTTTTACCTAAGTGCTGAAAAGCAATAATGTTGACCCCTTGTTTATGTGCAAGGCTGTAACCCCAAGGCGCGAAATCGGCGTGCAAATCTTGTTCCTGTACATTGGTACCGGCTGGCGAGAAGGTAAACAACAGTGGTTTATTGATATCGACAAATTGATATTTCACAAACACATCGTCTAGTAAGTCTTCTCCTGTTATTGGGAGTCTCGCTTGTTGCTCTTGTTTATCAAGCGCAGACCATTCATCCAACCAATACAGTAACTTCATTTATCCTCCGTCTAAACTGCCTTAAGCAATTGTTTTAAATTTATTTATGTCGTATTTCCCCCATTAACGGGAGATCAGTCCTCTTTTAAAAACTGGATTTTGACTTGCTCGTCAAACCGAGAAATATCTATGTGTTGTCGATGAATAAATTGCTCGACCATCTGATTATAAAAATCTCGCCTGTCTAAATTATTTGGGTGGATTCCGTGCCCCATTCCCACCACCGTAAAATGGGTTAATTTGGGGTAACGCTCGGCATGAAGTCTGTCAATATCATTGGTCGGATCATAAATGATATAACCCTGAGCATTGCCGAGATCACGGTCATGATAAGCACCCTGCCAATCAAATTGTTGAGCCAGTGCCGTACTAGAACGGTCATCCCACGGCACCAGTGATTGATTTTTGGTGCTGACAGGGTAGAACAACAGAACATGATCCAATTTAAGCAAATTGGCAAAAGCACCAATCGCAAAGCCACCACGGCTGAGGCCATAACCCAAACGAAGTTTGAAAGGTGTCAGCAACATCGAAAGTTGCTCAAGGAAATAAATCAAATTAGGGCTACGGAACCAATTACTCATTCCAAGGTGCTGAAAAGCAACCACATTCACTTGATGTTGTTGGGTTAGTTCATAACCCCAAGGAGAGAAGTTGTCATGCAAATCTCTCTCTTTCACATCCGTGCCAGAAGGCGAGAAGGTAAACAATAACGGCTTATTTAAATCCACCAGTTGATAGCGAACAAACACATCATCAAGTTGGCTACTGCCAGAGAGAGGAAGTCGAGCTTGTTGCTCATTTTCAGGAAGAGAAATCCATTCATCCAGCCTATACAGTAGTTTCATTTATCCCTCTCGCGAATTTGATGCGCGCGAACCTTAACAAATAATGAGGGGTGATGTAAAACGCAGTGAGGTATTGATTGGCCATTATGAATACAAAAACGAGCACTCCCATCAGAAGTGCTCGTTTATTTTTACCCGTCTTTTAAATTGTATATTCGATTAAAACGCAGGCTCAATGGTGCCTTTAAAGGTGGTTTGAATGAAATCACGCACGGGTTGTGAGTGATAGATTTCAACAAACTTTTTATAGGTTGGGTTATCTTTATCCGCTTCTCGTGCGGCGATGATCATTACCGCCAGTTCCGCATCTTTAGGCTCAAAGTAGATGCCCTGTTTTTTTGGGTCGAGCCCTGAAGACATCACGTAGTTCATGGTGATCACCGAAGCATCCGCATCCGTTAAGGTTCTTGGTAATTGCGCGGCATCCATTTCTATAAACTCAAGCTGTTTTGGGTTCTCGGTAATATCGTATACGGTCGCTTTAGAGCCTAAACCGGGCTTTAAAGTAATGAGTTTTGCTTCGGCTAATAGCAATAAAGCTCGGCCACTATTGGTTGGATCATTCGGAATAGTGATGGTCGCTTTTTGAGGTAAATCGGCCAGTGATTGATACTTATCTGAATAAATCCCCATGCGCATCAAAATCGAGCGACCGATAGACACTAAGTGTGCTTTCTTATTGTTATCATTAAAGTTGTTTAAAAAAGGCTGGTGCTGATAACTGTTTAAATCGATGCTGCCATCAACGAGCGCGGCATCTGGTGTGATGTAATCGGAAAATGTCACCACTTCCACTTTTAACCCTTGCTTCGCGGCTTCTTCTGCAACCGCCTCAACCACTTGAGCGTGTGGTCCTACGGTTGCGCCAACGCGAATGACTTCTGTTTTTTCTTCTTGCCCGCAAGCGCTTAACCCTAATGCCAAAGGAAAAAGTAACGCGAGTTTGGTGATGGTTTTCTTGATTGTCATAAATATCCCTTTCATACAAATAGCCGTATAGACTTCTATATGCAGACTACCTTAAGCCGAAAAGAAAACATAATGATTTAAAGTAAGATAGGTATAACGATTGGTTATATCAGGAAACTCAACATAAATGGCGACACTTCCGCTCTCTAAATTCACTCGATATCAAAATGAGTTTTAAAGATTGTATTACCCATATCGTTGTATTTCCTCATATCAGCGATTTATAAAACACAATCTTGCCTTCACCTTTGGCATTGCCACTTTCATAACCCATGATTTGATAACCGCTGGATATTAATAAATGCAGCATATTCGGATAACGGTTCATCGATTTCACCCCTATCGATGTATAACCCGATTGTTGCGCCCATTGCTCTTGGTATTGCCGTAAAGCAGTGGCGATACCTTGGTTACGATACTGCGGTATAACGCCACCTAACCAGCTGTAAAATTCACCTGAACTTGATTCGCCCGAATTTCGTTGATATCCAACCTTGTAGCCGGCTAATTCACCTTCGAGTTTTGCGATCAAAATAAGGTGTGGTTTATCCGCTAAACGAGATTCCAACTTATTTCGAGTAGTACGGCCATCGAATTCTGGGATACGCTTATCGATTGCAAGAATCTCTTCAATAGTGCCCTGTTCAATGATCATCGCCCCCTCCTTGTGACCTTATGCGGCTGACCAAATAGGCTTTTTAACAATGAGAACAACATAAATAGCACCAACTCCGAAACCGCTAATACCACTAACCCAAATATCACCCCAATGCTTATCGCTTCGGTATTGAGGATCACTTTGTATTGATAATGCTGCCAAACCTCATCGCGGATCTCCGCAATAGGATGAATGAATACCTGCCAATACGGGCTATATAGTGATTGATGAAAATCTGCTTTGGCGGTGGTCAACAAGTGGTTTCTGGCGACAAGCGCTTGAATACTTTGTCCACCAGCAACAATGACAGGATCTTGATTGCGAGCGTAATGCTTGAGCAACTGGTCGAGGCTGCCATGAAAGTATTGATCGGCATCTTGTTGAAACTGCGCTAAGCCTTGCGATGATTCCGCTACTCTAGCGTCTAAGTTTTGACCATATTGGTTAACGAAACCGGGAATTTGAACACCGATTAACACACCAAATATCAGTATCGCGAGTTTGAGATAATCGATGATCTTTTGCATGACTCACTCCAATCTAGCTAAGGCGTTTCTGATGAACGTTTAACGAGAATACATTAAGAGAAGAAAATGCACAGGGGTTTACGGTGAGTTTGCTGTTAAATGGTGAGAGGGTCGACAAGATCAGATTGAGCGACGCTGATTACCGTCGACGCTCAATCATCTCAATAAACGTTGGCTAGTGTACTACGCCAATCGAGCCAGTTGACGCTTGCGATCTTTATTCACGATACAGAAGTTACCACGCTTGGTTCGGCACTTTGAGCAGCTTTCACATTCAGCTGGGGCTCGGTTGCCTTCTTTCCAGCGTTGAATGAGATTTGGCTCAGACAGCAGCGGACGAGATAACGCGAAGTATTGAATATTGGTACGCGCTGCGATGTCTTCGATGGCATTAATATCGGTTAAGCCGCCAACGGTGATCACCGGAATATTAACCTCTTGGCTGATCACATCGCCATACTCATGGAAATAGCCCTCATCTTTCAAGGTGTAGCCATCATAAGCTTCACCAACTAAGGTACTGGCTTTACCGTGAACATTACCCGACATGACAATCGCATCGACTCCAGCCGCTTCCAGCTTTTTACAAATAATACGTGTTTCATCAAAGGTTAAGCCACCTTCAAAAAATTCCGTTGCGGTCAGTTTTACTAGGATCGGGAAATCCTCGCCTACTAATTGACGAGTCGCTTGATAAATCTCTAATAAGAAGCGTAGACGGTTATCCAAGCTGCCACCGTATTCATCTTCACGGCGGTTGTAGTAAGGACTTAAAAACTGATTGATCAAATAGGTGTGCGCAGCATGGATCTCAACACCATCAAAACCACTTTTCTTGGCACGTAAACTCGCTTGAGCAAAGGCATCAACAATGTAGTCGATCTCTTCTTTGGTCATCGGTTTACCCTGCGTTTGCGTGCTTTTTTCACACACATCACTTGGCGCAAAAATCACACGCTCACCAATATCGTAGGTCGACTTAGTACCGCCGTAGGCAATTTGCATCACGATCTTGGCATCGTAACTGTGCATGAGATCGGTCAGTTTTTTATATTCCTCGATAAAGTCATCGTTGTAGATCCCCATCATGCCAGCGTTGGGTTTTTCCTCTGCAACAATATTGGCATAGCCAGTCACTATGAGCCCAACTTCCCCTTTGGCTAACTCTTCATAAATCGCATATAACTGCTTCGTCATGTGGCCATCTTCTGTTGCCATGTTTTCCCACGTGGCACTTCTGATGAAGCGGTTTTTTACGGTCATAGCGCCGATTTGGCTAGGTTCGAATAAAGTAGTCACGACTACTCCTTAATAATTGGGGAAATGACAGGCAAGCAAAAGTAGGCAGGCATATTACCTTAGATTGGCGCCGGAATTTTTAATCTAGATTAAGGTCTGGGGGATTAATGGCCCAATCTACCCACAAAGTTCAATGTTGCCTTGGTGATGAAAGGGATATTATAACCGCATTAATAGGAGGGATTATGAATCACAAACCCAGCCGAACGGATGCGATGCAATTGATTATTGATGAAGCGAAATCCACCTTTCCTCTTTATGAAGAAGAGACTTTCGTCTGTGGAACCGAAGGCAATTGCATTGGTTGCCCGAAAAAGCTGATGGAGTTAGTCGACTCTGAACTGTCTTATTGGGAGAGTGCGTTAAAACGCGGCGTGATCCCTCAGTTTGATGAAATCCGCCGCTTTGGAAAGTTATGTAAAAACGTTAAACGTGGGCTGGTGCGTAACCATATTCTGTAAGGCCTACTTTTCAGAGTTACTTCGAGTTTGCGGTTGCCTTTTCGGTTGCCATGCTGTCATCAACAGACGTGTGCTTTACTTGGTTAAATAAGCTCAACCCTGACAAAGCCCCTAATAAAGCAAAACCAACCCAAAGCCAGATCGATAAAAAGGCATTGAGGCCCAACAACCAACCTGCCCCCCAGTTACCAATAAACGCAAAAAAACCGCCAATACAAGAATACAAACCGTAGTAACTGGCAATATTTTTAGATTCCGCATAACGTGGAATATGTGCGCCAATTAATGGGTACACCATCATAGAACCGATACTCAACAAGCTTGCACATAAAATAAAAGAAAAAGCCGGATAGCCTTCAATGTGCACGCTCAACGCAAGGAAAGAACATCCCATAATCGCCATGCCATAACCCATGCCTTTGGCGATACCTAAGCGCTTTTCAATCCAACGGCTGATCGGTAGTTGCAACAACACACCTAAGATCGAGGAAGTTAAAAAGACCAACGTTGTATACGAAGGGTTACCGGTTTGCACTTTCACTTCATGTGGGATCGACAAGTACAACTGATGAAAAAGGATTTGGAAAACCGACGCGGCCAACACAAAGCGCATAAAAGCACGGTGCTTTAACATTACCAACCATTCTACCCAAAATGCTTGGGGCGCAGTATCTTGCACATGCTGTTGCTCGCGAGGCAAATAGTACCACTGCAAGATAAACAGAATGAAAAACAATAACGCAGAGCAATAACCGACCGCACTAAAGCTAATCGTAAACAAGGCTAAACCGATCACCGGCCCTGTGAGTTTACCGATTTCCGTACATAAATTTTGTAACGCAAATACACGGTTTCGCTCCGCATTATCAGGGTATTCAATCGACAAATACGCCTGACTACTTGGCGTAAATAAAGCGCCAGCAAACCCTGTTAGGAAAGCGCCGAATACAATCAAAGAAAAGTCATCGCTCACCGCAAGTAATAAAAATCCTGCAATGCGCACCAGACACCCCATTAAGATCAGACGTTTGTAGCCAAATTTATCACCGAGTGTGCCGCCAACCAGAAACAGACCTTGCTGACTCAATACCCGAAGGCCAATGATCAAGCCGACATACCAACTGCTGTAACCGAGGTCTTGTAAATGCTGTGCCAAATAAGGCAACAACATATAAAAACCAAGATTAAAGCTAAATGCATTAAAAACGAGAACGCGACTGGCGGGCGATAACAAAGCCCAGTCTTTCAAAAACTGTGAAGATTTCATTAACTAGTCAGACTCTTAAGGTTACGCAACACATTGGATTTTTGAGCGTAGCGTTCTCACAAACGGTCTTCCGCTATCATCAATGATCACATTGGCATCCACATCATAAATGTCTTTGATTAATGATGAGGTCAACACTTGGGTTGGATGTCCGACACTCACCAGTTCTCCACCTTTTAATACCAATAAATTATCGGCATATTGAGCGGCCAAATTCAGGTCATGTAGCACCATGACAGTGACATATTGTTGACGCACCGTTTCATACGATAAGTGTTCAAGCAGCACATGTTGGTAATGTAAATCGAGGGCGCTGACCGGTTCGTCTAGCATCATGATTTCTGGCTTTCGCATTAACGCTTGGGCAAATAAAATCATCTGACGTTGCCCACCACTTAAGGTTCGAACATCGCGGTTTGCCAACTCGGCTAAGCCAATATTATCTAAAATACCAATGGCTTCTTTTAACACCTCTTCGCTCAACGATAAACTGAGCGCATCCAACCGCCCGAGTAACACCACTTCGATCACCGTTAGATTCACATCGAGATGGATATCTTGCGGCATGTAACCAAAAAGGTGACGCCATTTTGATAACGATTGCTCTGACAGGCAGCTGCCTTTAAATGAAATCTCACCACTTTCCGGCTTAATATCGCCAAATAGCGTTTTCAATAATGAGCTTTTACCTGTGCCATTCGGGCCTAAAATCGCCGTCACTTGACCAGGTTTTAAATCAAAACTTAATCCATTGGCTAAGGTTAAGTCACCGATAGAGGTGGTTAAAGATTGAACCGAAAGCATGCTTAACCTCTCTTAAAAATGATCAGCCAGAAGAAAAAAGGAACCCCAATAATGGCGGTCACAATCCCGATAGGAAATAGTGCGCCGGGCACAATAATTTTGGATAGCACCGATGCGGTAGATAATAAGAATGCACCGATTAAGAAAGATAATGGCAAGAAGAAGCGTTGATCTTCACCCACTAATATTTTGGCAATATTGGGCGCGACGATACCGATAAAACCAATAATTCCGACAAAACTGGTAACAGTTGCAGTCATCAAGGCCACGATGAATAAGGTTTTCAATCTCAACCTAGCCACATTCACGCCAACACTTTTAGCGCGCTCTTCTCCGAGCCTTAATGAGGTTAATTTCCACGCATCTTGCAATAAGAAATAGCTTCCTGCGAACACCACTACCGTGACAATCGCTAAATTCGACCAAGTTGATTTCGACAAGCTGCCAAACAACCAAAATAAGATTTGCTGACTTAATTCAGGAGATGAGATGAATTGCACCAATGACAATAAAGATTGGAACAAAAACAACAATGCAATACCCGCTAAGATCAACTGACCTGAGCTGATATGCCTCATTGAAGCTAATGCAAATAAAAAGCAAGCAGACAACATGCAGCATACAAACGCCCCGATGGGCACCGCATAATCACTGTTTAAACCTAACGAACCAATATAAAGCATCAAGGCCGCGCCAAACCCAGCCGCCGCCGCCATCCCTAAGGTATACGGGCTGGCCATGGAGTTATTAAGCAAGGTCTGCATTTCTGCCCCGCCAACCCCCAACGCACCACCAACCACAATGGCCATGAGGGCAATCGGCAAGCGAAGGTTGGTGACGATGATCTGTGTGGAGGGCTCAACTTGAAAAGGTAGCCCGATAAATTCCAACAATGCATACAACACTTTTGACGCGTTGAGCATCGATGGGCCTGTCATAATATCAAAGATAAACGACCCTAATAATATCGCCACAAACAGCAACATCGTGGTTACTCGGCGACGCTCGCTTTTTCTTTGCTCTGCAACAGCTTGTAATAACAAATCGGCTTGCATCTATTTATTTACCTTACCTAAATACTTTCCCAATCCTATGAGCAATCGAGCCATTATTCGGTTATGGATACCGATAAAAGGCACTTAATTGACCACAAAGACGAATAGTATTGATAATTAATATCAACATCAATTAGTATTGTATCAAATTGTGAAAAGCATTTCGCGCTAAATAGACCTATCTATTACAAGGAATTATAGAAAGCCATGTTGAAATACATTCTTATCGCACTCGCCACCCTCAGTGCGACTGCCCAAGCAGCAACGACCACCGTGACCGATGTATTAAATCGCCAAGTCACGTTTGATGCCCCCGCCAAAAGAGTGATCGTCGGTTTCTACCCAGAAGATTATATGGCAATCGGCACAGTGAAAGCTTATGACCACGTGGTTGGCATGTCGAAATACATTTGGCAAGCAAGAGAAGCAAGCTGGAATGAATACGTTAAACAAGTACCGATTTTAAATAACATTCCTGAAATTGGCCGAGTGGATACCAATACCTTTTCGGTTGAAAAAGTGATCAGCTTAAACCCTGATTTATTGATGCTGGCGGATTGGCAATACAAAGCACTGGAAAGTGAAGTCGCGCAAATTGAATCGGCTGGCATTCCGATTGTAGTGGTCGATTACAACGCGCAAACTGTTGAACGTCATGTTCAAAGTACCTTATTGATCGGCAAAATTACCGGCCAAAACCAACGCGCCCAGACGATTGCTCAAGAATATAAAAAGACCGTCGATACTATCGAGAGCCGTTTAAAAGAAGCCAACTTACCAAAACCTAAAGTTTACACCGAATATGGCGCAACGGGCGTGAATGAAATTGGTTACACCTTTGGTAAAAACATGTGGGGCGCGATCTCAACCATGGCCGGTGGCGATAACATCTCTGCGCCTTATGTTGAATGGTGGGGCAAACTTAACCCAGAGCAAATCTTAGTCAGCAACCCAGATATTATTGTCATGACAGGCTATGAATCAGGCAGCACCGATACTGCGATGATTATGGGAGAAGGCGTCAGCGAAGAGGTGGCCCAAAAACGCCTACAAGGATTTAAGCAACGTAACGGTTGGTCGACACTGAATGCGGTGAAAAACAACCAAATGTATGCGGCGTACCACGGTGCTTGTCGAACGATTATTGATGCGGCAATGATTGAGTTTTACGCCAAAGCGATGTACCCAGATTTGTTTAAAGACTTAAACCCAAAACAGTCTTATCAAGACTTCTATAAAAAGTACCTGCCCGTGACCCCACAAGGCACTTTCATGACAAAACTGTCGTCTCTTTAACTTACATATACCTAACCTTCTGTCGGTATGACCTGACTGACAGAAGGTTAACATTTATCTTTCCAACGTCCTTATTACCACTTTATCCATCAAAAGCCTCAGCCTACACTTGCCAGTAAATAGACGATTAAGCAACCCGTTATCCTCTTCAAATTTCTTGATCTTTATCTATAGTGTTCTAAGTTTTAATTATCATTCTTTTACGCAAAACCGTCTTTAATTGGCGAAAATGGTGTTTTTCTATTGTTATTCACCAAGAAAAAAGCTCATCGGAAAACTAATAAAGAATAGACCTCTAACGATTTTACAGTGTAAAGGCTAATTTTGATGCCAAATCCGATCTTTATTTTTGTTAACAAGATCAACATTCAACAACAAAACCCCAACCAAAACGTGACAACGATCACACCAAGAAAGAGCCCATATAGTTGTCATGTGTTTAGCGGAAAGTGTTTGTGAAAAGATAAGTTATTGATCATCAACTTAGAACATCATTGATAATGATATCACCAAGGAAAGGAGAGCAAATGTTTACTCGAAATAACTTCAAGAAGCTTGCAACCGTCTCTTGTATTGCTGCAAGTATTGGTTTTTCAAGCTTCGCAAGTGCTGATACTTGGCGTTACGCTCACGAAGAATATGAAAATGATGTGCAGGATGTTTATGCACAGCAATTCAAAAAATACATTGAAGACCACTCAGACCACACTTTACAAGTTTATCGTTTTGGTGAACTTGGTGAGTCCGACGATATTATGGAGCAAACTCAAAACGGTATTTTGCAGTTTGTGAACCAATCCCCAGGCTTTACCGGTTCATTGATCCCAGAGGCACAAATTTTCTTTATCCCATATCTCATGCCAACGGATATTCAAGATGTGATTAAGTTCTTTGATTCCAGTAAGGCAATCAATGAGGATTTCCCTAAACTCTATGCTAAACAAGGCTTAGAGCTGTTAAAAATGTACCCAGAAGGGGAAATGGTTCTCACCACCGACGAGCCTGTTACCTCACCGGATGAGCTAAAAGGTAAGAAAATTCGTGTAATGACTAACCCTCTTTTGTCATCCACTTATGAAGCCTTTGGCGCCACCCCAACACCGTTACCTTGGGGCGAAGTATATGGCGCACTGCAAACCAATATGATTCAAGGTCAAGAGAACCCGATTTTCTGGATTGAATCAGGCGGTTTATATGAAGTGTCACCCAACCTAATCTTCACGCACCACGGTTGGTTTACCACCGCGTCAATGGCCAATAAAAAATTCTACGATGGCTTACCAGATAAAGATAAAACGCTCATCCAGAAAGCATCAGATTATGCTTATGATGCAACGATTAAGCACATTACTGGCTTAGCGGAAGAATCATTGAAAAAAATTCAATCTAAGAGCGATAAAGTCACCGTGACTCGTTTAACCGATGAGCAACTGGCGAAATTTAAAGCTAGAGCCCCTCAAGTTGAAAAGACCTTTATTGAAATGACTGGCGATAGTGGTAAAGCCTTGCTAGACCAATTTAAAGCCGATTTAAAAGCTTCACAATAATCATCAATAGTAGGATTGAGCACCGAAATACTGACGATAAAAAGGGAGTATTCGGTGCTCTTTATTGAAAGGAAGCACTATGCCCAACTCCGATAGATTAGACTATCAATCCGAACTACCCGGTTTATTGGGAAGTATCGATAACCTATTCAGTAAAGTTGAAGCCATCATGCTCGCCACGGGCGTCCTTCTCATGGCTTTAAATACTTGCATCAACGTGGTTGCACGATTTGTTTTTGGTGAAGGCTTATTCTTTGCCGGAGAAATCAACCGCATACTTATTATTCTCATCACTTTTGCCGGCATTGGTTTTGCCGCTCGACTTGGGCGACATATCCGAATGTCGGCATTTTTCGATATGTTGCCTAAAAAAGGGCGCAAATTTGTCATGATTGTGGTGTCGATTATCACCGCGGTCATTATGTTCGCTTTGGCGTACTTTTCTTTCCAATACATTATCAGTGTTTATGAACGAGGCCGGATCCTACCTGCGTTAGGCTTTGAGATCTGGTGGATTTATATCTGGGTTCCGCTCGGATTTGCCATTACTGGCCTGCAATACTTTCTCACCGCTTATAAGAATTTTATTAGTGATGACGTTTACCTTTCAAGCGGTGTCGCCGATGGCTACGCCGATCACGAACACGATTTATAAAAAGGCATTGATATGGCACTGACTTTAATGCTCATTATGCTGGTATTGCTGCTCATCGGCTTCCCTATGATGATCCCGCTTACCGCGGCAGCGCTTACCGGTTTTTACATGATGTTTGGCGGCATGAGCCAAATGGATACCTTCATTCAGCAAGTTCTTGGCGGGATCCGCCCTGCTTCCTTAATTGCGGTTCCTATGTTTATTCTTGCTGCCGATATCATGACGCGCGGCCAATCGGCTAACCGTTTAATCAATATGGTAATGACCTTTATTGGCCATATTAAAGGTGGGCTTGCGATCAGTACTGCCGCTTCTTGTACGCTTTTTGGCGCAGTGTCTGGATCAACTCAAGCCACTGTGGTTGCGGTTGGCTCTGCGCTGCGCCCTAAATTATTAAAAGCGGGCTACAGTGATTCTTTTTCTTTAGCGTTAATCATTAATGCCAGTGATATTGCCTTTTTGATCCCTCCAAGTATCGGCATGATTATTTATGGCGTGATTTCAGAAACCTCAATTGCTGAACTCTTTATTGCCGGTATCGGCCCTGGCTTAATGATTCTATTATTATTTTCTGTGTATTGTTACTTATATGCCGTCATCAAAAAGGTTCCAACAGAAGAGAAAGCCAGTTGGAGTGAACGCATCAGCGCCTCTAAGCGAGCCATTTGGCCATTAATGTTCCCTGTTATTATTGTTGGTGGTATCTATGGCGGTATATTCAGCCCCACTGAAGCCGCCGCGGTCTGTGTGCTGTATGCGATTATTTTAGAGTTTGTGATTTTCCGTTCTTTAAGCACTGAAGATATTTATGTCATCGCCAAATCCACGGGTTTAATTACGGCGGTGGTCTTTATTTTAGTGGGTGTGGGCAATGGCTTTTCATGGATTATTTCGTTTGCTCAGGTGCCGCAAACCATCTTAGATGCTATCGGTATCGATCAAATGGGGCCACTTGGTGTTCTCGCATCGATTTCTGTCGCGTTTTTTGTCGCCTGTATGTTTGTCGATCCCATCGTAGTGATCTTGGTATTAACGCCGATTTTTGCTCCAGCTATTCAAGCAACCGGCTTAGATCCTGTTCATGTCGGTATCATCATCACCTTGCAAGTGGCCATAGGTTCCGCCACGCCGCCTTTTGGTTGTGATATTTTCACCGCCATTGCGATCTTTAAACGCCCTTATTGGGAAGTCATTCGAGGCACCGGGCCATTTATTGCTATCTTATTGCTATCGGCTGCGTTATTGATTTTCTTCCCAAGCATTGCATTATTTTTAAGAGATATCGCGTTTGCGGACTAATCAATTCAGCAAACATCACCATTAAGATACAAAAAGGCCTCACGCTATATCAATAACGTGAGGCCTTTGTTTTTATCTGAACGCTTTTTCTATTAGCTTAAAGGGTTTTTTTTAAGCAACCGATCTTTTAAGCAACAGAAAGCTCAATCGCAATGTTGCCACGAGTCGCATTTGAGTACGGGCAAACTTCGTGCGCTTTATTGACTAACTCTTGTGCTGTCGCTTTATCAAGATCGCCAACATTCACTTCTAATTTCACGGCAATACCAAATCCGCCTTCAATTGGGCCAATCGAGACTTCAGAATTGATATGCGTATCTTTTGGTAACGCCACTTTTGCTTGGCCTGCCACTAATTTCAGTGCGCCGATAAAGCATGCTGCGTAACCTGCGGCAAACAGTTGCTCTGGGTTGGTGCCTTGACCGTCATCACCGCCTAGACCTTTTGGTGTAGAAAGCGCAACATCCAAACGACCATCATCTGATTTTGCTGAACCTTCACGTCCACCTGTTGCGGTCGCTTTAGCGGTGTAGGCAACACTTTGTAGTTCTTTCATTTTTCATTCCTTTTGGTTGAGCGAAAATACTTTGCATGCAAAATACTAGATCGTAAAAACGTTAATTGCAAATACTTTGTGTGCAAACTAAAATGGCGATAAGCACAAAATGAGAATAGACATGAAACATCCCCAACTCAAACTCGACAACCAAATTTGTCATCGTCTGTATATGGCCTCTAACGGGCTAACACGTACTTATCGTGATTCGTTAGCCGAGCTCAACTTAACTTACCCTCAATATGTGGTGATGATGGCGCTGTGGGAAAAAGACGGTATTAGCATTACCGCCTTACTTGAGAAAACCGCGATTGATGGCAGCGCGATGACGCAAATCCTCAAAAAGATGGGGGATAAGCAACTTTTGAATATCCTCAAAGATGAACAAGACAAACGAAAACGAGTCGTAAAATTAACCGCTCAAGGTCAGATAATGCAATCACAGGCCGCCGAGATCCCAGAGCGCATTCGTTGTCAATTTCCTAGTTTAGAGAATGAAGAAGCCAAACTATTAGTGCAGCTGCTTGATAAAGTGATTAACGATCTCGATTAACCGCAAATCAATAGCCGGCTTTAACTAAATTTACACTTGTGAGTATTGATTTCTTATTCTTGCCCTATATAGTAATCGGAATGATAATAATTATCGATTACATAAAGGATAAGAAATGAAGTGCTTTAAAAAATCTGGATTGATTGCCTCCGCTTTACTCTCTGTTGCCGCATTAAGCTCAATGTCAGCTCATGCTAAGTCGGTCACGGTAGATCACATAATGGGCTCAACGACCTTAGAATCACCACCACAGCGTGTTGTCGTGATTGGTACAGGGGCTCTGGATGCGGTTGATGCGCTTAATATAAAGCCGGTTGCGGTGTCTAAAGGAACGGCACTGCCAGATTACCTCAAGCAATATAACGCCGATAACATCGCTTCTTCTGGCACCATTTTTGAACCGGATTTTGAAACCATTTATAGCCAGAAGCCTGATCTTATTATTGTTGGCCCCCGCAGTTCGAAACACTTTAAAGAACTCTCTAAGATCGCGCCAACTTTCGTGTTTGCTGTCGAAAATGGCACCGATTACTGGCAAAACACTCAAGCCCTTTGGCACGACTTAGGTGAAATCTTTGATAAAGAAGCCTTAGTTAATCAAAAGATTGATGCGTTAAACCAACGTTTTGCGGCGATTAAATCTTATAACCAAAGCCATGATATGGATGCATTAATGCTGATGAGTTCTGGCGGCAATGTGACATCCTTTGGCGAAGGCTCACGTTTTTCTGTGTTGTACAAAGATTTCGGCTTCAAACCAAGTATCACGGTCAAAGATAAGAAATCAGAAAAAACCGGTGGCCATGGTCAACTGGTTTCTTATGAATTAGTCAGCCAACAAAACCCATCGACACTACTTATCCTCGACCGCGATAAACTGGTCAATAAGGGCAAAAGCACCACCCGCCAAGACTTTGATAATGATTTAGTTAAATCGACGAATGCCTATAAAAATCATCGCATGATCTATCTTGATATTCCCGCTTGGTATGTAGCAAGCTCTGGCATTACCGCCACACAAACCATGGTGAAAGACATCGAATCTTTAACCAAAACTCAGTAATTAATGATTCGTTATTAAGAGTGAAAACTTGAGGTTGTTGTGGCTAAATTACTGATCGTTTTAGTCTGCCTAAGTTTGTCTTCACTATTTGTTGGGGTGGGTAACGTATCGTTAACCCACCTTATTCATGGTGATGCCAATACCTGGCAATTATTTATCTATAGCCGAGTACCACGTTTACTCGCCATTTTACTGGCCGGCGGCGGGTTAAGCATTGCTGGGCTTATCATGCAGCAAATTAGCCAAAATCGATTTGCTGCCCCTTCGACATCCGGCACCATTGAATGTGCGATGTTAGGGTTTGTCTTGAGCCTAGTGATTTTTGGTAATGGTGACCAACTGTGGCTTATCTTTGCGACCTCGATGATCGGTACACTATTTTTTGTTCAACTGATCCAACGCATTCAGTTTAAAAACGCCGTCTTTGTGCCGCTGATCGGGATTATTTTCGGCAATATTGTGTCCTCAATGGCGACTTTTATTGCTTATAAATACGATGCGCTACAAAACTTATCCGGCTGGGCTGTCGCCAATTTTGCCAATATTTTAGCGGGCAACTTTGAGCTTCTTTATATTGCGATACCCGTTTCTATTTTTAGCTACCTCTACGCCACACGAATTTCCGCTGTAGGGATGGGAAAAGACTTCGCAATAAATCTGGGTTTAAATTACCAACAAGTGATGACGATTGGGGTAGCGCTGGTGTCGATTATGTCGGCATCGGTAGTGATGATTGTTGGCCAATTGCCCTTTTTAGGCTTAATCGTGCCGAACTTAGTCAACCGCTTCTATGGTGACAACCTACGCAAAAACATTCCTCGTACCGCCTTATTAGGCGCCATCTTAGTGCTCGCGTGCGATTTAGTGGGCCGCTTGTTGATCTTCCCTTATGAAGTCCCGATTTCGATGGTGATTAGCTTACTTGGTGGCAGTGTATTTATTTTCTTAATATTGAAAGGGATGAAGCATGGACACTAAATCATTACGTCGAGTCCCGTTTAAAAGCCAGATTAACCCGTTAAGTAACAAGATCTCATGGTCTGGCGATACACCAAAAATCGTTGCCTTATTCGTACTCAGCCTTGTGATGGCCGCGCTATTTATTGGCTATGGTCTAACGGTTGATAACTACCAATATTTCTTATCACGCCGTGTGCCTAAAGTACTCGCAATGGTGATTGCAGGCTTTGCGATTGGCATTGCCTCTTTTTGTTTTCAAACCATCACCAATAACCGCATCTTAACCCCGAGTATCATGGGGTTTGACTCGCTTTACTTACTCATTCAAGTGTTAGTCGTCACTGTATTTGGCGGCTTAAGCGTGATGATGACCAACCATGTGATTAATTTTTCAATATCAGTGGTCATGATGATGGGATTCTCGTTGATCTTATTTCTAGTGTATTTTCGTTATTCCGCCAGCAATATTATTTCTCTACTGTTATTAGGCGTGATTTTTGGTCAGCTCTTTCAAAGTGCTTCGTCTTTTTTAACCATGCTTATGGATCCAGATGAGTTTGCTAATGTGCAGGCCAGTATGTTTGCCAGCTTCAATAATATTGATACTGAGTTAGTGTATTGGACATTGCCGATTCTAGTATTCGTATCTGTTTGGTTATTTAAGCTGCATCGTACTCTCGATGTATATCTACTCGACCAAGATAATGCCACCAGCCTAGGGGTCGATATCAAACGTACCACCCGAACGGTGCTACTACTGTCCTCGGTATTAATTGCGATTTCTACCGCCTTAATTGGCCCGATTATGTTCTTCGGTTTACTGATCACCAATCTGACACGCGAGTGGTTAAAGACCTACCAACATAAGTACTTACTTACTGCCTGTGGCTTAATGTCAGTAGCCACGCTATTAACTGGCCAATGGATTATTGAAAAAGCATTTGGCTTCGAAACCACCTTAAGTGTGGTGATTAATTTTGTTGGTGGGCTCTATTTCTTATTCCTGCTCTTACGCAATAAAGTGGTGTAACTCTGATGATTGAATTAAAACAACTGACCAAACGTTTTGGTGAACATCCGGTCGTTCAAAATGCCAGTGCCGAATTTGCCAAAGGAAAAGTCACTGCGATTATTGGCCCCAATGGCGCAGGAAAAAGCACCCTACTTTCGATGGCAGGAAGGTTATTGAAACGGGATGAAGGCGAAGTATGGATTGACGGCAAAGAACTGGTGGAGTGGGATACCAAAGCGCTCGCAAAACGTTTGTCAGTATTGCGCCAAGCCAATAGCTTTAGCTTACGTTTTACGGTGCGAGAGCTGATATCCTTTGGCCGATTCCCTTATTGTCAGGGCAACTTGAAAGCGAGCGATCAACAAGCAATAGATAAAGCGATTGAGTACCTAGAACTGAGTCAGATCCAAGATAAATACCTTGATGAACTCAGTGGTGGCCAGCGACAGTTAGCCTTTATTGCCATGGTGATAGCGCAAGACACGGACTATATCTTTTTAGATGAGCCGCTCAATAACCTCGACATTAAACACTCATTACAAATTATGGCGACCATCCGCCGACTTGCTCATGAGCTCAATAAAGCGGTGGTCATTGTGATCCATGATATCAACTTCGCGTCTTGCTATTCCGACACCATTATTGCCCTTAAAAAAGGCGAAATTGTTGCAAAAGGAACGGTAGCTCAAGTGATTGATAGCTCGGTGTTATCTGAAATTTATGAAACACCATTTAATGTCATTGAAGTCGATGGCAAGCGCATGTGCTTATACTTTTCATAAGTAGCATTAGCGTGGCTAACCCTAGGCTCTAGCCACGCTTTAGGAGCATTGTCATTCAGCGCTTTTATCAAGGTTTGCACTCTTAATGGCAATACACCTGCCGCAAAGTAACACACGATAGGACGCGCCGCGCTATACCATTCAGGCATGCACAATTCTATATTTCCCGGGTGCGCTTGTGAGTAATTATTGGCAACCCAAGTAGGCAATAAACCAATGCCGTAACCCGATGCAATAGAGTCAATCTGCAATAATAAATTATCACTGGTTAAGCGGCTGATCGGTGGCATCGCCATGCAGTGTTCTTGCCCATTAGACAGGTAGATAGTGCTGCTACCATCACATTCAAATGGCAACCATTGATGAGCACTGAGGTGATTGGGATGCGTCGGTACACCATGTTGCTTGATGTAATCCGGCGAAGCATATAAACCAAACTGCCAGTAACCCAAGGTTTTCTTACGCCATGTGCCCGGCAAATCTTGCTCGCCAATCGACAACACAATATCCGGTTCATTTTGAAAATAGTCATCACGCATCTCGGTAAATAACCGAATATTCACCTGTGGATGCGTATCAAGAAACTGATGACATTGCGCGCGCAGCCAACCTCGAATCAAACTCGGAGGGGCAATCATCGTCACTTCCCCACTCACGCTTTGCTTCAAGGATTGTAAAGCGTTCTGCGACTCTTCCGCCATCGTAAGTAAGCGCTCACAATATTCGGCAAACACTTCCCCTGCACGAGTTAGCATTAAACGAGAACCTTGCTTGATAAACAACGCTTGCCCCAACTCCGTTTCTAGTTGTGCTAAACGGCGGCTAATGGTCGATTTAGGCTGGTTCAATGCTTTGGCAGCCGCCGTCACGCTGTGATAACGACTTAATGCAGCAAATGCTCGAATTCCTTGTAATTCAGTTTTCATAACACTTTCAACTTGTATCCCATATTTGGAACAGCCTGTTCCACTCATTGATCTATTCAATAGCGGCCAAGATGGCAATAATCGCAAATGAATTTAAGAATCATTATCATTTAAAGGAATAACAATGTCTAGCTACCGTTTACCGCTTTCCTCTTTAGCGGGATCAATTTTATTGGCTACCAGTGCTCACGCAGCGCAATCCACTTCTTCAACTGAAACGATGGTTGTCACCGCATCCGGTCACGAACAAGCTGAAATCACCGCTCCCGCGAGCATCAGCGTGATCACTCGAGATGAATTAGACAACAAACACTATCGTGATGTGACGGATGCGCTAAAAACCGTTCCCGGTGTCACCATTACTGGTGGTGGCGATAATAAAGATATTAGTATTCGTGGCATGGGCTCGGCTTATACTTTGATTCTGGTCGATGGTAAGCGTCAATCTTCTCGCCAAACTCGTCCAAACAGTGATGGCCCGGGGATTGAACAAGGCTGGCTGCCACCTTTAGAAGCGATTGAGCGTATCGAAGTCATTCGAGGGCCAATGTCGACCCTTTATGGCTCGGATGCAATTGGTGGTGTTATCAACGTGATTACTCGCAAAGATAACCAGCAATGGCATGGTAATGTTCAACTCGGCACCACCATTCAAGAAAATCGTGATTCAGGCAACGAACGCAGTGCGAATTTCTTCTTAGCCGGCCCACTGACTGACAAGTTGACCGCTCAATTTAATGGTCAAACGACCGTGCGTGATGAAGATGACATTACCAATGGTTATGAAGATAAAGACCTCAATAGCTTTAATTCCAAATTGACCTATCAAATCAATCAAGACCACGATATTTCATTAGAAGCTGGGATCAGTGAGCAAACTCGCGCAGGCACGGTGGGTAAATCGGTTGCAACTTCTGGCTGCCGAGGCACCTGTGAAAATTCTTTAGATGAATACAAACGAACCAATTATGCGATCAGTCATCAAGGTAATTGGGGCATAGTAGGTTCTTCGAATACCTACCTGCAATATGAAGACTCGGAGAACAAAACCCGAGAAATGGAAAGCATGAACACCGTGTTCAAAACCAGCCTTGTCACCCCTATTTATTCCCATACTTTGACATCCGGCTTTGAATACACTTATGAAAAGCTTGAAGATTACACCTCAAATAGCGCATCTGATTTAACTAAATTAGATAGCTATCGTTATGCGTTCTTTTTAGAAGATGAGTGGGCGATTGTCGACTCATTCAGCTTAACTGTTGGTGCACGTTTGGATGATGATAAAAACTACGGCACTCATGTGAGCCCACGCGCTTATGGCGTTTGGAGCTTAACCCCAAACTGGGTATTAAAAGGCGGCGTCTCCACTGGTTATCGTGCACCTACGTTACGCGAAACGTCTGCTGACTGGGCACAAGGCAGCCGAGGCGGTGACATTTATGGCGATCCGGATCTCAAACCTGAAACCTCAGTAAACCAAGAAATCAGTTTAAACTACCAAGCTGACTTTGGGTTAACTTCATCGGTGACGGTTTTCCATAATGATTTCAAGGACAAAATTACTCGTGTTGCCTGCCCAAGTTGTGGCCCGATCAATAGCAGTGGTAGTGTGGCGACTAAACGTACAAACGTGGATAAAGCAGAAACACAAGGGGTTGAATTTGCTCTAGGTACTCCGCTAGGTCAAAGTGTCTTCTGGAATGCCAGCTACACCTTTAATGACTCTGAGCAAAAATCCGGTGATTATAAAGGCCAACCTTTAGTTCAACTGCCAAAACACTTATTTAGTACCGATCTTTCTTGGCAAGCCACCTCTGACTTAGAAGCCTGGACGCAAGTCACTTATCACGGCGAAGAAATGGAACCCGTTTCTGGCCCATCATCAAGCAGTCTAGAAGCGCCTTCGTATACTTTCTGGGACATGGGTGTCAGCTATCACTTAACCAGCAATGTGTCAGTGAACGCGGCGATTTATAACTTATTGGATGAAGAAGTCACTTATGACGATTACGGATATGTAGAAGATGGACGTCGTTACTGGGTTGGGATGAATATCGGGTTTTAATCCACTTTGACTTTCATAATATAAAAACGCCAACCGAATCTGGTTGGCGTTTTTTATCCCTCCTTTCTTCCCCCCAAAACTCATTACATCCATAATAAAATGTTTTATTTGTTAATTTTTTTAACATCACATAAAGCTATGAAAGTTAAAGAAATAATGTACACCCTTCCACCCAAAACGCCATCAAACCCTAAATATTGATTTGAGGTCTAAACATTTTATGTGTAGCATTATTGTTAATTAACCGTTCAATAAAAAATAAATGGGTTCAAAATATGCCAAAAGTTGGAATGCCTGATATTAGAAAGCCGCAACTTGTAAAAGCTACTATGGCGGTCATTGAAAGAGTCGGTTTGCATGGCGCGAGCATTTCGCTCATCAGTAAAGAAGCGGGTGTATCAACGGGTATTATTAACCATTATTTTGGCGGTAAACACGGACTACTAGAAGAAACAATGCGAGCGATTTTAAGAGAGCTCTCCGACACGGTAAAAATCAAATTGAGCGGCCTGCCAAACCATGCTCATCAACAACGCATTATTGGCATTGTGAACGCTAACTTTGAGGGCTTTCAGGCTGAAAACAAAGTTGCAAAAACATGGTTAGCATTCTGGTCTTATTCCATGCATGACGCCCAACTAAAAAGACTTCAACGTGTCAATGAACAGCGTTTGCTTTCACATTTAAGAATTGAATTAAAAGCGCTACTCCCCGATGAACAAGCCAGTTTAGTTGCTCATGGAATTGCATCTCTAATCGATGGTATTTGGTTGCGTGGCACTTTAAATCCAGAGGGTATTGATGCCGAAAAAGCGCGAGAGATTATCAATGACTACCTCGATAAACAGCTCGCTTTTTACCTTCAATCTTCACTTTAAATTACATCATTAGGCTTTTATATGACCACAGAAACTCTATACATCCACGGCCAATTGACTGCCGCAACATCTGGTGAAACCTTCCACAATATTAACCCTGCCAATGGTGAAGTGATCGCTGAAATCGGGCAAGCCTCACAGGATGATCTCAATAAAGCGATAGCATCAGCAAAGCAAGGCTTTCAAGTATGGTCCAAAATGAGCGCCGTGGAACGTAGTCGAATTTTATTAAAAGCGGTTGAAATCCTTAGAGCACGAAACGATGAATTGGCGACTTTAGAAGTAGCTGATACTGGTAAACCGCTGCAAGAAGCACTAGAAGTCGATATTGTCACCGGTGCTGACGTGATTGAATATTACGCTAACCTCGTTCCAAGCTTACAAGGTGAACAACAACCCCTTAATGATGAACAATTTTTCTATACTCGCCGTGAACCTTTAGGCATTTGTGCTGGCATTGGCGCATGGAACTATCCAATTCAAATCGCCATGTGGAAATCGGCTCCAGCACTAGCCGCAGGTAACGCGATGATCTTCAAACCTTCAGAAGAAACGCCACTTTCCGCTCTAAAGCTGGCTGAAATATTTACCCAAGCAGGCGTACCGGATGGCGTATTTAATGTTATCCAAGGCGATTACCGCGCAGGTCAAATGCTAACCGCTCACCCAGATATCGCGAAAGTTTCCTTCACCGGTGAATCTGGCACAGGTAAAGCCATCATGGGTGATAGCGCCAAGACATTAAAGTCAGTCACTATGGAATTAGGTGGTAAATCACCGTTAGTTATATTTGATGATGCCAAACTTGATCAAGCGGTATCCGCTGCCATGGTAGCGAACTTTTATACTCAAGGTGAAGTGTGTACCAATGGTACCCGAGTCTTTGTACATCAAGACATCTACCAAGATTTCATTACACAATTAAAACATCGTACCGAGAAAATGACGATTGGTGATCCTATGGACATCAATACTCAAGTCGGGGCACTGATTTCTAAACAGCATTTAGACAAAGTGTTGGGCGCGATTGAAACCGCCAAACACAGCGGCGCTAAATTGCTCACAGGCGGCCACCAAGTGACCGAAAATGGATTAGATAAAGGTAACTTTGTCGCACCAACAGTGTTTATCGATTGTGAAGACGACATGGCGCATGTTCAACATGAAATCTTCGGCCCCGTGATGTCCGTTTTACCCTTTAGTAATGAAGACGAAGTGATCAAACGAGCCAATGCAACCGACTACGGTCTTGCTGCGGGTGTTTTCACTCAAAACCTATCGCGTGCCCATCGCGTTATTCATCAACTAGAAGCCGGTATTTGCTGGATAAATACCTGGGGAGATTCCCCCGCTGAAATGCCGGTTGGTGGTTATAAGCACTCCGGTATTGGCCGCGAAAATGGCACTGAAACCCTACGTCACTATACGCAAACCAAAAGTGTGTTTGTCCATCTTGGTGACTTCGAAAGCCCTTATGAATAAGGCAAATCATTTATCTATCGTTGAGAAATCACTCACGAGTCTTTAAACCGATACGTTCTTAAACGGAAGCGGAGAATCAATCTTATGCAACAACGCTACGATTATATTATCGTCGGCGCGGGTTCGGCCGGCTGCGTATTAGCCGACCGACTCAGCGAATCTGGTGAACATAACGTTTTACTATTAGAAGCTGGTGGCAGTGATAAAAGCATTTTCATTCAAATGCCCACTGCACTTTCTTATCCGATGAACAGTGAAAAATACGCTTGGCAGTTTGAAACCAAAGCCGAATCAGGCCTTGATGGCCGTCAATTACACTGCCCTCGAGGAAAAGTACTTGGTGGTAGCTCCTCGATTAACGGTATGGTTTATGTACGTGGCCATGCTTGTGACTTTGACCAGTGGGAAGAATCCGGTGCACAGGGTTGGAATTATCAAAACTGTTTGCCTTATTTTCGTAAAGCGGAAAGCTGGTTCGAAGGCGGTAATGATTATCGTGGTGGCAACGGCCCAGTTGGGACCTGCAACGGTAATAACATGGAGCGTAATCCTTTATACCAAGCATTTATTGATGCCGGAAAAGAAGCCGGTTATCCAGAAACTCAAGATTACAACGCCTATCAACAAGAAGGCTTTGGTCCAATGCATATGACGGTTGATGGCGGCGTTCGCGCTTCCACTTCTAATGCTTATCTACGTCGAGCACTTAAACGTTCAAACTTAACACTATTAACCGGCATCGTCGCTCATAAAGTCTTACTCGAAGGCAAGACAGCCTATGGGGTTGAATACGAAAAATCTGGGCAAATCGTTCAGGTTTATGCAGCTCAAGAAGTCATTTTAAGTGCAGGACCTATCGGCTCTGTGCAACTGCTCCAGCTGTCAGGTATCGGCGATCGTGCAACATTAAAACATGCAGGCGTAGAATTAAAACACGAATTACCAGGTGTCGGTGACAACCTACAAGACCATTTAGAGGTTTACTTTCAATATGAATGTAAACAACCCATCACGTTAAACAGCAAACTAGGTCTAGTCAGTAAAGGCTTAATTGGCGCCGAGTGGCTCTTAAAGCGCACCGGATTAGGCGCTACCAATCACTTTGAATCTTGTGCTTTTATCCGGTCACGTAAAGGCTTGAAATGGCCAAATATTCAATACCATTTCTTACCCGCCGCCATGCGTTATGATGGTCAAGCCGCCTTTGATGACCATGGTTTCCAAGTTCATGTTGGACCGAATAAACCCGAGAGTCGTGGCCGGGTCACTATTGAATCAAACGATCCTCATACGAAACCAAGCATCGAGTTCAATTACATTTCAACCGAGCAAGATCGTCAGGATTGGCGTGACTGCATTCGCCTTACCCGTGAAATTTTAGCTCAGCCTGCTATGGATCGTTTCCGAGGCAAAGAGATCCAACCCGGTATTGAAATTGAATCCGATCAAGCCATAGATCAATGGGTAAAAGAGAACGTAGAAAGTGCCTATCACCCATCCTGTACCTGCAAAATGGGGTCAAGTAATGATCCTATGGCCGTAGTTGATGAAAATTGCCGCGTACTTGGTATTAACAATCTACGAGTCGTCGACTCTTCTGTTTTCCCGGTAATCCCTAACGGCAACTTAAATGCACCAACCATCATGGTGGCAGAGCGTGCCGCCGATATGATTTTAGGCCAACCTTTACTGACTCCCGATAATGTTCCGGTTTGGACTGATCCAAATTGGCAATATACACAACGCAGCCACCAACCGGTACGCGCTTTACCACTAAACCAATAATTAATAGCAAGTCACTGATTACAAGGAATGATTATGTCACTTAAAAAAACAGCACTATTCACGTTAGGACTTACCAGCCTAGTTACTTTTAACGCCTATGCTAATCAATGTGAAACCGTACGTTTCTCGGATGTTGGTTGGACCGATATCACAGCAACCACGGCCGTTACCAGCCAATTATTGCAAGGTATGGGTTACCAAACCGAAACAGAATTACTGTCGGTTCCCGTGACCTACTCCTCAATGGCAAATGGCGATATCGATATCTTTCTCGGTAACTGGATGCCAACCATGGAAAATGACATCAAGAAATATAGAGAATCAGGCAAAGTAGAAACGGTTCGAGCTAACCTAGAAGGCGCTAAATACACATTGGCAGTACCTAAGTACGTATATGATGCCGGGGTTAAAACGTTCGCGGATATTGCTAAAAATGCTGACAAATTTAACGACCGCATTTACGGCATCGAACCGGGTAACGATGGTAATCGCCTACTGCAAAGCATGATTGATCAAGATGCCTTTGGCCTAAAAGATTTCCGATTAGTCGAATCGAGTGAAGCAGGCATGGTCTCTCAGGTCACCCGTGCGGTACGTCGTAATCAATGGATTGTTTACCTAGGTTGGGCACCACACCCTATGAACAGCAAAGTTGAGATGAAATATCTTGCCGGTGGTGATGACTTCTTTGGCCCTAACTATGGTGGCGCCAGCGTGCATACTAACGTGCGACAAGATTACCTAACCCAGTGCCCGAATGTCGGAAACCTATTAACCGATCTTAAATTCAGCCTGGAGATGGAAAATCAGATCATGAATTCGATCTTAAACCAAAACAAAAAGCCAGCTATCGCGGCTCGTGAATGGTTAAACCAACACCCTGAACAAATCCAAACGTGGCTAAAAAATGTCAAGACACTCAATGGCCAACCTGCAGCGCCAGCTGTGATTGCTTATCTCAAACAACCAGTTAAGTAGTTAATAAACGCAACATTCTTTTTATATTTTCAATTGGACTGGCGGGTGTAAGCTCGCTAGATAAGGCAGTACTGTGAATTTCATTACCGATCATAAAATCCCACTCGGACATTGGATGGAAATCGTTGTTGATTGGCTCACGATCAATGCAGCAACACTTTTCGACACAATTTCTATCTTTCTTGAAACCGTGATTATGAGTCTAGTCAGCGTTTTTCAGTGGCTACCACCAGCGGTGCCTATCGTGGTTACCGCGGCACTTGCTTGGTATTTACACCGTAAATTATCCCTAGTGGTGTTCATCATTGCATCGCTACTACTGATTTTAAATATGGGCTATTGGCAAGAAATGCTGGAAACCTTTGTTCTCGTCTTTGCGGCGACAACGATTTCCGTATTAATTGGCGTCCCATTAGGCATCATGGCCGCGCATCGCCCTTGGTTGTATACCTTAATGCGCCCTATTTTAGATTTAATGCAAACCGTTCCAACCTTTGTGTACCTTATTCCTACCTTAGTGTTATTTGGGTTAGGGATAGTACCGGGGCTCATTTCGACCATTATTTTCGCTATCGCAGCTCCGATCCGTTTGACCTATCTAGGCATTATTAAAGTTCCAGAAGAACTGGTTGAAGCGGGTAAAGCATTTGGTGCTAGTCGAATGAAGCTTTTATTTAAAGTTGAATTACCAGCCGCGCTGCCAAGCATTATGGCAGGTGTGACTCAATGTATTATGTTATCGCTTTCTATGGTCGTGGTCGCCGCACTCGTTGGCGCCGATGGCTTAGGTAAACCCGTCATCCGAGCGCTAAACACCGTCAATATTTCTCAAGGATTCGAAGCTGGATTAGCCATTGTTCTGGTCGCCATCATTCTTGATCGTTTATGCAAAACACCAAACCAAGCTAAAGAGGGATAATTATGGACGCAATTACAATTAAAAACCTTGATGTGGTATTTGGTGACCATCCCAACAAAGCGATCGAACTACTCGACAAAGGTGAATCACGCCAAAATATTATTGACCAAACCGGCCAAGTCGTCGGAGTCGATGGTGTCAATATCAGTGTCAAAGAAGGTGAGATCTGTGTGCTGATGGGGTTATCTGGTTCAGGTAAATCAAGCTTGTTACGCGCGGTTAATGGCCTGAATACCATTTCTCGTGGCTCATTAGAAATAAAAGATGGTGACAATCTAGTTGACCTCGCGAATTGCGATAACTCAACACTGCGCCATTTACGTACTCATCGAGTCTCGATGGTGTTCCAAAAATTTGCCTTAATGCCTTGGCTCACGGTACTGGATAACGTTGCCTTTGGTTTAGAAATGAAGGGAATGAGTAAATCCGCTCGCCGTAAAAAAGCACTAGAGCAATTAGAAATGGTGAGCTTATCCGAGTGGGCAGATAAACATCCCCACGAATTATCGGGTGGTATGCAGCAACGTGTCGGCCTTGCTCGCGCTTTCGCTATGGACACCGACATTCTGTTAATGGATGAGCCATTTTCTGCGTTAGATCCATTAATTCGCGCTCAACTACAGGATGAACTACTCGAATTACAAACCAAACTCAATAAGACGATTTTGTTTGTTAGTCATGATTTAGATGAAGCTCTAAAAATTGGTAACAATATTGCCATTATGGAATCTGGTCGCTTAATTCAACACGGCACACCAGAGGAAATTGTCCTCGCGCCTAAAACTCAATACGTTAAAGATTTTGTGGCCCACACAAACCCACTCAACGTTTTAAAAGGTCGCTCTTTGATGCAACCGACTCACGATCTTACATCTGATGATAATCGTATTCAGATATGTTCGAATACCGGGATTTGGATAGAAAAACCATCCTCTACGTCGAGTTTAGAAAATTTAAATATCAGCAGTGCTGAACCACTGAAGCTTGTTGAATGGGAAAAAAATCCGAATTTAGCCGCCATTGAGTCCAACATGCTCGTAATGGCAAGCCCAGAAATTAGTATGCGTGATGCCATTGAACTCAAAAATCGTACCGCCCATCCGGTTTTAATGGTTGAAAATGGCCAACTGCTTGGAGTCTTGAACGACAGCGAATTTTATAATGCTTTATTAGGTAATTATCAAAGCTTCGAACAAAGCTCCAATGTGGCTTAATCATAAATAAAAAACGCCAACCGAATCTGGTTGGCGTTTATACAAAGATAGACATATCAAAGCGATACGTTACTTCTGCAATAACAAATACGCCAAAATATCCACGACTTGTTGTGGGTCAGTCGCCCACGCTTGCGCACTGGCATCGACTTCTTTCAATGGGTGGATAATATCTTCGCTGTGCAAGGTGATGTATGGCTTATCAAGCGCGGCGCAATAACCAGCATCAAACGCGGCATTCCATTGTTTGTATTTATCACCAAAACGGATGATCGCGAGATCACACTGCTTAATTTGGTTTTGGATGCGAATCGCGTTCACTTTGGCCGATTTATGATCGCGCCAAAAGGCGTTGGATTCTTCGCCTAGGCCATCGCCTGCCGCATCACTGCTGTCGTGATCGGTCACTGCCGAGCTAAAGGTAATCTCTAACCCTTTGGCTTCACAACCTTGAATGATCTGCTCACGCCAATCAGTATGAATTTCACCTGATAAATAAACATTCCAGCTCATCTTGTCTCCTTTACGTTATTTAATTCTTTCCATTTCGTGCGGTAACATCACAGCGAATCACCGATACATTTTCCACAATATCGGCCAAATATTTACGGCTTTCTAAATAATGCTCAGTCTTTTTATGTTCGGCGAGCGCGTTTTCATCTTGATAGATTTCATACAAATAAAAATGATGATCATTGGTTTGATCCACCAGCACATCAAAAGCGTAGCAACCTTGCTCACCTAACACCGACGCTTTCGCATTCTCTTGCATCACCGACAAATACTGTTCTCGGCATCCATTCTTTACTTCATTTTTTACAATGATACAAAACATAAGCTCCTCCATGATTAGCAATAACAGGATAATTGTATACAATTAATAATACAAAGTCATTTAAGGAGGAAATATGCAAAGACCAACACCATTTAATGGATTAAGACACTTAGCACTAGCCGTCTACCCTTTTGAGGAATGTGTCCATTTTTATCATGAGATTATGGGCATGGAGATACTCCGTCGAGCGAATGACAACTTAATCTACCTAAGTTGCGGCAACGATAACTTATCGCTATCTCGCTCCCATTCCGAACAAGAAAGCGGTCACCATAATCTTGATCATTTTGGTTTTGTGGTGGATAGCAAACAAGCGCTACAACAATGGTATGAGTTTTTACAAGCGCAAGGTGTGCCTTTACTCGATACTCCTCACGATCATAGCGATGGTGCACGCAGTTTCCACTGTACCGATCCGGCAGGTAACGTGGTTCAACCGATATACCACCCAGCCATTTCAGGGCAAAAGCTAACTTAGTGCCAAAAAATAAACCCGATACATGATCGGGTTTATGAAAGACGATTAAACTTAGAAAATACTTACTTAGTGAAGTACAAATCTTTTGAGTAAATACGCCCTTCCGCATTATGCATTGGGTAGCCACCAAGTTTTGGATTGACTAAACGTGATTGCATAAAGTAGTAGATTGGGACAAGTGGCATATCTTGCGCTAACATTTGTTCCGCTTGATCGTAGTATTGATTACGAGCTTTTAGATCGACCGCCGCTTGTGCTTTGGCGATCACTTGATCGTATTTTGGATTGGAATAAGACGGAAAGTTTTTGTCGTTATCCGACGTTAATAGCGTTAAGAATGTCGAGGCTTCGTTGTAATCTCCACACCAAGAAGCACGCATAATGTCGAAGTTACGTTCTTGACGTGCCGCTAAGTAAGATTTCCATTCCTGGTTATCGAGCGTCACTTCCATACCTAAATTCTTTTTCAACATAGAGGCAATCGCCACTGCAATCGCTTTGTGATTTTCACTGGTGTTGTAAAGCAAAGAGGCTTTTAGCGGATGATCGTGATCATAGCCGGCTTCTTTCAGTAATTTCGCTGCTTCTTGATCTCGTTGCTGTTGAGTCCATTGGCTATATTCTGGCTGAGTCGCTTTAAAATTCGCCACGTCTTGGTGAGCAAACGTATAAGCAGGTACATTGCCTTTGGTCACGCCATTAGCAATCACATCGCGCATGATGGTATATGAAATGGCTTTACGTACGCGCGGATCATCAAATGGCTTACGCTGGGTATTCAACGCATAGTAATAAGTACATAGCAAAGGAGTGATTTTATAAGCATCTGGATGGTCTTGTTTCAACTTATCGACCATCGCAACTGGCACATCAGAAGTAATATCCACTTCACCAGTCATATAACGATTCATCGCCGCCGTTTGGCTTTCAAACGGAATGTAAGTCACTTTGTTAATCACGGTGTCTTTGTTATCCCAATAGTTAGGATTGCGCACCATTTCTAAACGCTCGTTAATCACCCAGTTGGCGAGTTTATACGCTCCGTTAGACACCATGTTTTTTGGTTTAGTCCAATTTTCACCATATTTTTCAACCGCTTTTTGATTGATTGGCATCATCACGGTATGCGCAGTCATCGCAACAAAATAAGGGACTGGTTTATCTAATTGAAATTGCAATGTGTGGGCATCTAACGCTTTCACGCCAAGGCTATCTACCGGCTTTTTACCATCAATGATCGCTTCAGCATTGTTAATACCGGTCAGTTTTAAATACCAAGCGTTCGGTGAGGCAAATTTTGGATCGACGGCGGTATGCAAACTATAAACAAAGTCTTGCGCGGTAACAGGCTCGCCATTTGACCACTTAGCATCTTGGCGTAAATGGAAAGTGTAAGTTTGGTTGTCTTTGGTTTCCCAGCTCTTCGCAACGCCCGGCACCACACTACCATCTTGGTTTTGGATCACCAGCCCTTCAAACAAATCACGAAGGATATGCATTTCAGGAATACCTTCTGCTTTTAACGGATTTAATGTGGGCGCTTCGGCATCATTTCCTCGTACAAGCTCTTGTTTTTTCGCTAGCGTCACACCATCAGGTACCTGAGCAGCCAAGACAGAAGTAGGTAAAAGGACGGCGGATAGAGTTAAAGCTAAAACTGAAGGTTTAAAAGAGAGCATGATACTTCCTTGTTAGTGAAGAACGTATTAATCAAAGAATACTGATAACTATAACGTTAACTTCCCATCTAACCCATATTTTTATTGTGATTTTATTGTTATCGGTACTTTATCTGTGAGCACGATTCGGTAATACTGACTCAATATGGATTTACATATTTGAAATATTGATTAGGAAGATCGTATGGCTGTCATTCTTCGCCCTCGTGAGCAACGAGCACAATTTCAACTCAAACCTATCCAATACGGACACTCTGTATTAGGTGCGCCTTTGTTGTATTTTCCCGCTCAAATTCAAGATGAGAATACCGGATTAATTCTTGCGGGCACGCATGGCGATGAAACGGCTTCGATTGTCAGTCTTTCTTGCGCTTTACGTTCAATTGAAGCAAAACAGCTACGCCATCATGTCATTTTAAGCATGAATCCCGACGGTAATCTGTTAGGAACCCGAGCGAACGCCAATCAGGTCGATTTGAATCGAAACTTTGCGAGTCAAAATTGGCAAAGCGGTGGCACGGTTTATCGTTGGAGCACTCAAGAGCCAGAGCGTGATGTCGAAGTGGGAACTGGCGACACGGGCAATTCTGAGCCTGAAACCGCAGCATTATGTCAGTTAATTGAAGAGCTCAAACCGGCGTGGGTGACGTCATTTCATGAACCATTAGCTTGCATTGATGACCCAAGCTTTTCGCCTTTGGCGCATTGGTTATCGCAGAAAATGAATTTACCTATGGTCGAAGATGTTGGCTACGACACACCGGGCTCATTTGGTTCTTGGTGTGCCGAACGTGATTTATTATGTGTGACGGTAGAGTTGCCGCCCGTTTCTGCCGATTACGTTTGTGAGCATTATTTGGAAATGTTGATGGCGTTGCTAACCCAACAATTTTAATACTGACTTCTCAATCTGGCCTGAATGTAGATATCAATCTGCTGGATGACTGCCGCCAATTGGTCACGAACTTGATGGTTCGTAAATCTCAGAATATTTAATCCGTTATTTTTAAGATACTGATTTCTTTCTAAATCGTAGCGAATACCTTGTTCGGTGTAATGACTGTGGCCATCGACTTCAATCACTAAATGAAGCTTTGCACAGTAGAAATCGACGATATAACGACCTATACCATGTTGACGTCTGAATTTAACTCCGCGCTGATTATTCTTAATATGAAACCACAACATTTTTTCTGCTGGGGTTAAGTTATTTCGAAGTAATGGACGATATATTTTGGTTTTTTGTAAGTTATAGATCTTTCCCATGCAACCCCCTCCAACTCCCCCTTATGTTGACTAATAGGCCAAGTAATTCCAACGATCAAGGGGGAGAGCTTGTCCGCAGTACTGGGAACAAAGTCTATAAAAATCACACAAGAAAATAGGTTAAATTAGTATGGTTTTCAGCGCGCCAAATAATGTTCTCTCTTTCCCGAACCACGCCATTAAACAAATAAACCCATTGATTAAATTCATATAATTATCAACGCACTCGGTCATGTTCTCCCCCTTTTATCGATCACTTTTGAGATAGGAAAGGTTGATATAAGGGGGGGAGTTAGAGGGGGTTGGTTACGGTTAACTCACCTATCCCACAACTTTCAAAACAGAGCTTGTTCACTGCACAGAGAACAACTCGATTAAAAAGAAGAGAGTAGATTAGTTGGATGCTCAGCGCGCTCAATCATATTCTCCCCCTTGAACGATCAACTTTTGAGATAGAAAGTGTTGATATAAGGGGGAGTTAGAGGGGGTTGGTTACGGTTAACTCACTTATCCCCACAATTTAGGACGCATCACCTTCATGGTAGAAACCTCAAATTCAAATCCGGGGTTTTGGTCTTGAGCTAACAATAACGGGCCATCGAGATCGACGACTTGAGCGCCTTGCGCCACCACAAATGCCGGGGCCATGCCAAGTGAAGAACCAACCATACAACCCACCATCACTTGCATGCCTTGTTCAATAGCCGCTTGTTTCAACTCAAGCGCTTCGGTTAAGCCACCGGTTTTATCGAGCTTAATATTGACCATATCATAGCGCCCTACCAGCTTAGACAAACTCGCAACGCCGTGACATGATTCATCGGCACATAAGGTGATTGGTCGGTCTAAGCCATCCAACCAATCGTCTTTATCGGCAGGGAAAGGTTGCTCTATCATCGCCACATTCAATGCTTTAAGTTGCGGGATCATGGCGTTATATAATTCCACATCCCACCCTTCATTGGCATCGACAATAATATTGGCATGGGGCGCATTTTGACGAACCGCCGCGACTCGTGCGATATCTCCCTCACCGGCAAGTTTTAATTTTAGTAATGGGCGATGTTGGTTGGCTTTGGCATCTTCACCCATTTTTTCAGGGCTCGCTAAAGATAAAGTAAACGCTGTAGTCAAATCATGGGGCTCAATCTCAAGCCACTGCCAAATTGTTTTATGTTGCTGTTTACACTGTAAATCCCACCAAGCACAGTCCAAAGCGTTGCGAGCCGCACCGGCCGGTAATAGTGCTTGAATATCTTGCGAGGAATCAACGTGTGATAACTGATTCGCTATATTTTCTAAATCGGAAATCACTTGTTCTATCGATTCCCCATAACGAGCATAAGGCACGCATTCACCTCGCCCAATATACCCTTGCTTTTCTAATGTCACGACCACGACATCAGCGTGGGTTTTCGAACCACGAGAAATCGTAAACGCGCCATTGATTGGCCATGATTGAGTAGAGATCGTCATTTTCATGTTACACATCCACGTGCTCGTCGTAACCAATGCCCAATAACGCCATAAATGCCTGCTCAACCGATTCCGGAATGTCTTGAGCGGCAAAGAAGCCTTGTTTTGGGTAATCTTTAAGGCGTGGGATCTCACCCACCATCAAATTAATGACTTCAGAAGAAGGATGAAGCGCGCTGCAATAATCCAAAAAATCGAATTGAGGAGATGTGATTTGGGCCTGAACGTGCGGCCAAAGTTGTTGGCAGGTCGCCAGAGCACGTCGTTCCATATAAGGCTTTTGCACTAAGGTGACACTTTTAATGTCAAGGCCTTTGTCTTCTAATAACGACTGTGTGAATCGAAAATTTTCACCGGTATTGGTCGATTGATCTTCCAATAAAATCGCGTGATGAGGGACACCGCAATCCATGGCGATTTTAGCAAAGGTTTCCGCTTCCGAATGCTCAAACAGGCCATCGGTCATACGGCCTTTTCCACCAGAGATAATTAAAAGCGGCGCGATACCTTGGTGATAGAGTTCTGCGGCACGCTCGCCAACCCGTAAGTCAGAACTACCGAGAAGTAATAAAGCATCTGTTTTTTGCAGAGGTTGATCGAGTTTTAAATACTGCCAAACCGATAAAGCATGATCATAATAACGCGTCATTGTGCACTTCCATATTAGATAGGACGGTGTAATGACTTACTGTACTTGAGTTTTCAACTGGTAGTAAGAGCTGATAAAAGAAAAGTATTTATTCATTTATCGCAATGTGAAAGAGACACAAAATCGCTTTTAATATCAGTGGGTTGAATCAGATGAAAACACAGCATTTTGATGATTACAATCACGACATAAACACACGCGGTCCATTTTGTGGTAAGGTACGCCGCTGAAAAGCTGATTAACCAACTCATTGAATTTTTGGAATTTGTTTTTTAATGACTCATCATCCTCTTCGCGTCTACGTAATACCGCTTTATGCTGGGTATCGCGACAGCATGATTGACAAAATAAAACGGGCATAACAATCTCCATTTATTGAACGCGTGAATAAAAGTGGCGTAACTATCTAAAATACTAGATCTATTCCCTTTCTGAGACGTCATAAAATTGAAAACTCCATGTTAATAATTCAATCAATATCAAACTTTAGCCGTGACCAGAGCAAATGATTTTCGCAAAACCTTCGTGACTTCAAAAAATGACGTAAAAAGCTAGCCTATCGAGCTTCCCATTTACGCAAAGTCATTTAGCGATTTATCAACGTAAATGATGTTTATCAGCCTCATTTATTGTCTATGCTCAATAACGCGGCCTACATTTTCACTCCTTAAGTTTTACTTTTTTAGAGGCAGTATATGAATACAGTTTATCCTGTGGATTCTATCGAGTCTTTTTTGCTCGCGATCTTCGTGTTGCTACTCGGTCATTTCATTAATTCCAAGGTGCCATTTTTATCAAAATATAAAGTGCCAGAACCGATTGTCGGTGGTTTGGTCGTCGCCGTTATTAGCACTATCCTACATTTTCAAAATATCACTTTAGAATTCGACTTACCGCTTGAACACACTTTAATGTTGCTGTTCTTCACAACCGTTGGCCTATCCGCTAGCTACACCCAGTTATTAAAAGGCGGCAAAAAAGTCTTTATTTTTCTTGGTGTCGCCTCGGTATACATCATCATTCAAAATGCGGTCGGTGTTGGTTTAGCCGAAGCATTAGGGATTAACCCCTTACTGGGTCTCGTTGCCGGTTCTATCACTTTATCTGGTGGGCATGGTACGGGCGCTGCGTGGGCGAGTACTTTCCAAAATACTTATGGCATTAATACTCTTGAATTTGCGATGGCAGCCGCGACCTTTGGCTTAATTGTCGGCGGTATTATCGGTGGGCCTGTCGCACAACGTCGTATTCAAAAACATAATCTCGTTTCTGAGTACGGTGCAGGTGATAAGCACCATGACAGCTTCCCTGATGTCGTTACCTATAACGACCGCGAAGAAGATAAAGTTTCAGCTTACCACGTGATTGAGACATTATTTACTATGCTGATTTGTGTAGTTGGAGCGGTTTATGTTGAACAATGGGTCAATACTTTTGAAATTAGCTGGTTAAAAATCCCAGACTTTGTATATGCCCTCTTCTTAGGTGTCATCATCACCAATATTTTTGAAGTTTCAGGTAAGTACAAACTGAATACCGATACCGTTGATATTCTCGGAACTGTATCGCTATCTCTATTCTTAGCGATGGCATTAATGAGCTTACAATTGTGGGAAATTTTCTCACTGGCCATTCCATTGTTAATCATTCTTTGTGTACAAACCGTGGTTTTAGGTGTTTTTGCTTATAACGTGACTTTCCGCGTGATGGGCTCAAACTATGATGCTGCGGTGATCACGGGTGGCCACTGTGGCTTCGGCTTAGGCGCGACGCCTACGGCAGTAATGAATATGGGTTCACTGGTCACGCATTATGGCCCATCACCACAAGCCTTTATGGTGGTGCCAATTGTCGGTGCTTTCTTCATCGATATTGTAAATTTAATCATTATCCAAGGTTACTTATCGTTTATTGGATAAGATAACGGATTCACCATTACTCAATTATTGAAGCGACCATCATCTTGAGGAAGCCCTGTGACAGAACAAAAAACGGTATCTCCACAAAAAATATTCATGAGCGTTGCTCTGGTTATTGCACTTGGATCACTAGAAAAAAGTATCGTTACAACCCCATTGCCAATTATTGGCGATGCATTACAAGCCGGTAATGCCTTAACTTGGGTTGTCACAGCTTATCTGCTCGCGGCGACCGCGGTGTTGCCCGTTTACGGCAAGTTAAGTGATATTCTTGGGCGAGTGAAAATGTTGTATATCGGCATCACTTTGTTTGTGATCGGTTCAGCAGCTTGTGGTTTTGCTCAAGACTTACAAACCTTGATCATCGCCCGGGTTATTCAAGGGATTGGTGGTGGCGGATTAATTGCCCTCGCCTTTACGGTGATTGCTGACTGCATTCCTGCGCGAGAAGTCGGCAAATACCAAGGCTTTATTTCGATGGTTTACGCCGTTTCAAGTATCGCAGGCCCATTATTGGGTGGCTATTTTGCTGAGCACCTTTCATGGCGCTGGGTATTTTGGATTAATATTCCACTTGGCTTATTGGCGGTATTTTTAATTCGTCGCAACCTGTCACACTTAAACAAGAAACGCGATTCAAAATTTGATTGGCTAGGCGCAATGATGCTGATGGTCTGCTCCACCAGCTTACTGCTCTTACTCTCACCGGAAGCGGAGTTGCCTTTAACATGGACAGGCAGTGCCTTCATTGCCGCCATCCTCATATTAATTTTTGTCGAAAGACGCGTTTCCGATCCTATGCTGCCTGCGCGATTAGCCAAATTGCCTAATTACCTAGTTTGCATATTACTCATTTTATGCTCACAGTTATTGATGTTTGCAATCTTGGTTTACTTACCAATGCAAATGCAATGGCAACGCGGTTTATCGGCCTCAGCCAGTGGTGAAATCATGGTGATATTCATGTTTAGCATCACCGCGGGGGCTTATTGTGGCGGTAAACTGGTCAACAAATCAGGAGAAACCAAGCGCTATGCTTTATTTGGTTTTTTCCTCGCAGCAGTTAGCTTTGCGATGATCCAACAACACTTTTACCCAGCAGTGGCACTCGGCTTAGCAGGGTTAGGGATTGGATTTACTTTACCGGCGATAGGCGTCATGGTGCAAAATGTTCTACCTGCACAAGATCGCGGTATTGGCATGTCTTTGTTTAATTTTGGACGAGAGTTAGGGGGCGCCATCGGTGTAGCTGCCTGCTCAACGGTATTCCAACTGAGCTTAGATCATGACGGTGTCGCCAAACAAAGTAGCCTAGATAAATACAGCCACGAAGCCTTGGCCTCAGGTTTCACCTCAATTTATTTATTAATGGCAATCATGGCGGTCATTTCAATGTTCATCACATTGGTCGCGTTAAAGAAACAAACATTGGCCACCGAAATCAAATACGATTAATAGAATTAGGTCATCACCTGATTCCACACTTAGACAAGATAGAAAAAGGTCTGCACTCATGAATAAAGTTTCAGATATTTTTAACCCAGAAGATTGGCAAGAAGTTGAAGGTTTTTCGTTTGAAGACATTACTTATCACCGTGCTGTGGATGCAGGTGTGGTACGTATTGCGTTTAACCGCCCTGAGTGTCGCAATGCGTTTCGACCAAAAACCGTAGATGAACTCTTTTGCGCACTAGAACACGCTCGTATGTGGAGCGATGTTGGCTGTGTCTTGCTAACCGGTAATGGCCCAAGTGCTCGTGATGGTGGCTGGGCATTTTGTTCAGGTGGCGATCAACGTATTCGTGGCAAAGATGGCTACAAATACGAAGGAATGCCACAAGATCAAATCGACCCTGCAAAACTTGGCAGGCTGCATATTCTAGAAGTACAACGCTTGATCCGCTTTATGCCAAAAGTCGTGATTGCTGTTGTTCCTGGTTGGGCTGCTGGTGGCGGTCACTCATTGCATGTGGTTTGTGATATGACAATGGCTTCAGAAGAACACGCCGTATTTAAACAAACCGACCTAGATGTGGCGAGCTTTGATTCTGGCTACGGTTCAGCTTACCTAGCGAAAATGGTTGGCCAGAAAAAAGCACGTGAAATCTTCTTCCTAGGTTTAGACTACAGCGCACAAGATGCCTTTGACATGGGCATGGTGAATAAAGTGGTTCCTCATGCGGATCTTGAAAAAGAAGCGCTTGAGTGGGGCAAAATCATTTGTCAAAAATCGCCTACCGCATTGCGCATGATGAAGTTTGGTTTAAACATGACAGATGATGGCATGGTTGGACAACAACTCTTCGCCGGTGAAGCCACCCGCCTCGCCTACGGCACCGATGAAGCGCGCGAAGGCCGTGATTCATTTTTAGAAAAACGTCCAAAGGACTTCTCTAAATTCCCATATCACTATTGATTTTTTAGTTGATAAGTAACTTATAAAACGCCCTGAGCTTCGAAGTTCAGGGCGTTTTTTATGTTGGTTGATATTGGTAGGCAATGCGTAGCTGTATTCTTTGTATTGAGTGGTTTTGGACAGAAACGATTTAAAGCAACCTGTCAGCTCTAGCCACATGGCGGAAATAAAACCGATAGGTTGTATTTAGACTACTGGTTGAACTTCTTAGAATTCAAAATTAATTGCTTTACACTGGATATTAAAAATTCATCTTGATAGAAACCTGCTGCCACTGACAGTCCAACAGGTGCGTTATCTACATTTGCTATTGGTATCGATATTTCAGGCAGACGACCAACACCAGAAAACGAAGTGATCGACATAGTTCGGTCATAAAAATCTAGCGCTGTTTCCATATCCTCAAGCGAATTTTTTAATGGTGCAATCGTGGGTACAGTGGGAAATACAATCAAATCTCCCTTCTTAATAAACGAGAACATCTGACGAAAATATCGCTCACAAAGCCAAAGAGAATCGCTAACCGACTTGCGATCAAACTTTCGCACCGTTTCATATTTCATAGCAAAAAATGGGCTAAGTTCAGGCGATTCATGTTCAATCCAGTTACCTACAGTGTTCAAGAACTCAAAAGTTTGTAATGGTCTTAATGCATTAACATTAAGCATATCAAGTGTTACTTCCTCGCCAAGAATATCGCTCAGTGTAATAGAAACCACATTGGCATCAATATTAACCAATAAATTGTTGATACTCTCTTTTATAAGAGCTGATACCTCTGGATCAGAGATATTAAAGGCATCTTCAAGCAGGTAAATTGTCTCTATTTTTGGGGATGCGACGCTGTCAGTTTTTAAGAGCGTTTGCATAACATCGCCCAATACATTTATATCATTGGCAAAAGCCCCAACCGTACTTGTGCTAGGTACAAAAGGTAAGACACCTGCCTCCGAAATTCGATGCATCGTTGGTCGCATGGCGTAAACGCCACATAAACTTGCAGGCACTCTGATTGAGCCTGCTGAATCAGTTCCAATGGCAAAATCCACTAAACCACACGCAACAGCAGAAGCCGAACCACTCGATGAGCCTCCCGGTATTCTATCTGGCACTTTTGGGTTTATAGGTGTTCCAAAAAAGAAATTTTCGCCATCTAAACTATATGTGAATTCATCTGATACCGTCTTCCCTAAACAGGTTGCCCCTGAGCCTAATAGCTGATCAACACACAAGGCGTTATAAATGGCCGCCTTATGTTTATTTTGCCAAGATGGGCTCCCATAGGAGGTTTTATACTGAGCAATATCAATATTATCTTTAACGGCAAACGTAAGCCCATTAAGTGACCCGTTGCTATATGGCTCTATCGTGAAGGTTTCAACAAATGCGCCAGAGGATAAAAAATTATACATGGGAGTTCCTATCTTTATTATTGTAAGGCTGAGAAGGTGATTCGCTTTATAAATTTGAGTGATTAAAATCGCAGGTCAAAGCAGTTTATCTGGAATAACAATCACTCCCAGTTGTTCCAAAAGTTGCTCTTGTTGCCATGAACAAATCTTCACGCCAGTTAAATCCACTTTACGAGGGTCTAAGCCATTTAACTCTGAATGAGTGAGATCACACCCCTGAATTCTGCATTGATCCCAAAAGTCATCAGAAAATGATCCTCTACTTAAATCTGACTCTTTAAAAGAGGCCCCTCGCAGACTCACTCCTACCCATTTATTTTCAAATAAATCGCACTTTTCTAGGCATTGCTTATCAAAATTAGCATAAGACAAATTACACCCCGTAATATAAGCAGAACAAAAATACATTTTGTTAGAAACATGATTAACAAAGTTTGCCTGTGAGAAATTAGCACCTTTTAGATCACAGTCTCTCAATTCAAGACCAAAACAGTTTGCCCCTTGGAAATTCGCCATTGAAAGCATGCTATTCATAAATGAAGCATCTCGTAGGTCTGCATAGATAAAGTTACATCCTTCAAAATCATTCGGCTCAGTAAATGTACAACCAATGAACTTAGCATCACGTAAATTCGTTCGATTAAAATTACAACCAAAAAATTTACAGTGAGAAAAATGATGAGAGCTCAAATCTTGGCCTGAAAAATCAATTTGATCGTACGTTTTATGGGAAGAATTCAATGTTGTAACCTCTTGATTAAGTTAAATTAAGAGTAACATCTACAGTTACGTTGACAACAAAATAAACTCATTAGAAAACAGGTGGTTACGCAGCGCTAAAATAGCCAAAATAAGGCACCAAATAGCCCCGAGACGGCAATGAAAACAAGATAAACCTATGCGGCAGGCTGGGAAAAATTTGCACCATAGATGGAGCCATATAGGTAGGAAAATAAAGAGGGGTTAGACATTCATGGTATATGAAATTTACTTGACGATTTCCGTTCACATTTGGAAATGTAACAAGTTTCGGGGCACAAATAAGCCACTCACATCAACCCTCCCTTAGCTGCCAACCTTGATGCTATGCATTTCCATTGGTAAAGGGAGGGAGTTATTTATGATCGCTTATTGTGTCGCGGCAAAGATCAGCTCTTCCCCTTGATAGATGATGTCACTTGGCAGCTGAAGTCGACATAAGGGGAAGTTGGATGGGGTTGGTTACGCCAAACTACTTTGGGGCAAACCCGTTACACAGCCCTCCACAAACACTCACAATTTAGTTTTGCGATAATCCCTCGGTGACATGCCATAAATCTTCCGAAAACGATGGGTGAAGTTATATGGGTCTGGATAACCTAGGCGGTGGGCGATCATGGTAATACTCCAATCTCGGTGACGCAGTAGGTCCAACGCTTTTTCCATTCTCAATTGAATTAACTTTTGACTAGGGGAACGCTGATAGAGCTGTTTGGAAATACGGTTAAGCTGCTCTTCACTTAAAAAACTTCTTTGAGCCATCTCTTTCACCGTCCAAGGTAGATGCAACTGGGCTTCTACCTGATTAAATACGCTGTGTACCCGCATGGCAGCATTCGATGGGTTGATATCGGTTGAGCCCATCAGAACTCGCGACAGTTCACTTAATAGCAGTTGGCGAAACGTCGCCCGCCCGTGTATTTCTTGATGGGTTAAATTAAGTAGTGACCATACGGATTCGCTAAGATGCGTGGGTTCTACCCTTTGTTTACTTTGCTGAACTTGCTGCCATTTTTCCGTTGGGGGTAATAAGATCCACGCCATTTTCCAATAAGGATGCTCGCCGAGTTCAAAACGAAAAGGCAGCCCTTGTGGCAAAACCGTTACGCTATTGGGTTGGATATGCTGAACCCCATCGCGTGTCGATAGGTACCCTCCCCCTTCTAAACTAAATAAGATCGTATGGATTTCAGGTTCACGGCGCTCTACCGAATAACCTTGCGAGAATTCCCCAAGCCCAGCCATCGAGATCTCTTCCGCAATTAATTCAGGGATCTCTGAAGACACAATAAAGCGCTCTTTGCAGGCTTCAGCCAGATACACATCATCTTGCCAGTGACGATTGAGCAACTCTTGTTCAATGACGGATTTGCACAGGTTTTTCGAGATTTCAAACATGTTGGTTTATCCAAGGCTCTTTTATATTTGCCATTCATATTGCTACGCTTTTTTGAGCATAGCGAGTTTGGCTACTCTGCTGACAATGGCCATTATTCAGGGAAACGCGTTATGTCCATTCAACCACACTCTTGCATACAAACCAATCCACCGACTTCATACTTGCCACCTAAGTTGTTTTCTCGGGTAGTGAAGCTGGCGTTTCCTGTGGCACTACAAAGTGCTTTAGTGGCCATTTTAGCGCTGGCGGATGTGTTAATGGTGAGTGATTTTGGCCAGACCGCGACCGCCGCTGTTGGTATAGCTTCTCGTTGGCACTTTGTCGCGATTATGATCATGGCTGCGCTCGCGACGGCAACGGGTACTTTAGTCTCTCAATACTGGGGGCGCGACGATAAAGAAACCGCCAAAACCGTCACCATGCAATCGCTGAAGTTTGGATCGATTATCATGATCCCAGTCACCATTTTAATGGTCGGATTCGGCTCGCAGATCATGCGCTTACAAACCGATGATATGCAGGTGATCCAACAAGGTGCCGATTACCTACTGTATAGCCTACCTTTGTTGATGTTGACTCATTGGGTGATCACCGCAGAAGCCAGTTTACGTTCTAGTGGTAACGCCGTACTGCCTTTGATTTTAGCGGCGATTACAATCGCGATTAATATTGCCCTTAACTTTTGGCTCATTCACGGCGGTTTTGGAGTGCCCGCGCTTGGGGTGGCCGGCGCTGCACTGTCCACCACCATTGCGCGTGTGGTTCAAGTGCTCCTTATTTATGGGGTGTTAAAATACCAACAGCATTGGTTGATCATAAGCCAGTACCAAAAGCAGAATACTCGCCTATGGCAATCTTATAAAAGACTCGCCATTCCTAATGCATGTAATGCGGTTTTGTGGGCATTTGGTACGCTGACTTATCAAATGATTTACGGCCACATGGGCACGACTGAACTGGCGGTTTACAGCATGATTGGCCCATTTGAAGGGCTATGCTATGCCATTTTTATGGGAATCTCGGTGGCTTGTTCGGTACTGCTTGGCCAATCTTTAGGTCGAGATGAATATTTACAAGCTCAAGCGATGTCGAAGTTTTTCATTAAATCGATTCTCGTCATGGGGGTAATTGCTTGCGTCATCATGTTGTTACAACGACACAATGTGATCGCCTTTTTGGATCTCGATAGTCCTAATTTCAGTGGCATCGCCGATCCAGCTTTTGTCGTGATGAGCTTTGCGATCATCATCCGCATGCTCAATATGCTGATCATCAATGGCATATTACGTGCGGGAGGCGAGAACCATTTCTGTTTACGCATGGATTTTATTGCTATGTGGATGGTGGGAATTCCACTCACCGCTTATGGCGCTTTTGTTGCAGAGTTAAGTTTTGCTTGGGTGTACTTGCTAATGATCTCAGAAGAGATCGTGAAGCTCAGCCTTTGCTTTACCCGTTATCTAAAACGAAAATGGCTAAATAATTTAACGATTCAAACCATCTAATTCTTGAGTGGCTGAACGTTAGTTATCACCAAGATCTTTTGTATGGCGTGAAAAAAGTAAACATAACTGAGAATCAAACCGCAAAAAACCAAGGTGTGTTCTATTGCGCCTTGGTTTTATTATCTAACTGTTCCAATGTGTGGCTATTAATTAAGCAAAGACTAGTACACACTCACCATGAAAAAAATCGCCCTCATCATCTTATTTGCACTGGCCTTTTGGCAGCTTTTTTATCAAACTGCGCCACAAAATAATGTCGATTATAAACCCCAGATAGCCGCTTTCTTCGATATGGGAAGCACTAGCTCAACACACCATAAACCATCACAACAAGGCTTTGCTTGTGATAGCCGACAAATGTGTAATGAAATGTCGACTCAAGCGGAAGCGGCTTACTTCTATCAACATTGTCCAAATCAACAGTTGCAACTCGATAATGATGGCACGCCTTGCGGTAAATTCTTCGAGTAACCTTCCACTCTAATCACAAACAAAAAAGCCCGAATCGGAACCATTCGGGCTTTCTATTGGTATTCATCACTCTTGGTATGAATCAACGATTTTACTGATTAGCTTGAGCCTTCAATTGCTGAATAAAGGCATCGACTTGAGGGTTATTCGGCACTAAGACTTTTAACTTCTGTGCGTATTGCAGTGCAGAGAAATATTCCCCCAGCGCCGAGTATTCTTGCGCTAAAGCATAAGTTAGATCGGGGCTGGTTGGCGATAGCTGATAAGCTCGCTGTAACGCTTCTAGCGCTTTTCTCGGCTGACCCTGATCTTTTAATAATAATGAGTATGTGTAGTGATAGCGTACATTATCTGGCGCTTTTAATGTCGCTTGTTCTAACTCAGTTAATGCTTTCGCTTTATTTTGACTACGCACATAACTCATCGCTAACGAATAATATAACGAGGCATTATCTGGGGCGATCTCTAAGCCTTTTAACAGTACTTCCTGCGCTTTGGGTTCATTATTTTGACGACGGTACACATCGGCTAAATTCACATAGGCAGGTACAAAGCTCGGCTCAACAGTGATCGCTTGATTGAAATGATTTTGCGCTTCATCCAAACGATTTAAGTTGATCGCTAAATTTCCTAGTGCTGCATACGAAAAGCCACGATCACTTTGATAAGCTTGAATTTTTCGATATTCGTCGAGCACTTCATTCAGTTTATTTCTCTCTTGAACGGAGAGTGTTGCCGATTGCGCAAGATCCGGCACGATAGGCGCAAGCACACGCGCGGCTTCCGTTCTAATCGATAATGCATCATCAGACAACAATGGGCTTAATAGACGCCACCTTTGGGCAATGGGAAAGTTTGCTGCCGCTTCAATCGCCCCTAGCTTTTTCAATGGCTCATCACTTTTTACCGCACGAGCAATCGCCACCATCGCATTCGCATCGGGCAAGGCAGACATCCGGCTCAACGCTGACGCTCGCACAATATCACTGTAATTGCCATCTTGCGCGATTTTAGATAGCTCAGTACTGGAGGTCAGCATTCCGGTATCCGCCTGATGGAAAACATTTCCATAATGGGCTGCACCTTGGTGCTTGCTGTTGGGATACCACTTTTTAAGGGTTTGTTGCGCCCACTTATCGTCTTTATTGTCGTGGCACTGAGTACACGCATTAGGTGCCCCGGTCGAGAGGCTTAAATCCGGTCTTGGCACTTTAAAGCTATGGTCACGTCTCGGGTCGACCTGCATATAAGTGGTCGCGGGCATGTGACAATCGACGCATTGATTTCCCTGACTAAACTTGGCGTGTTTACTATGGGCATCGGTATCGTACTCAGCCTTAGTGTGACATTGGGTACAAGTATCATTACCAGGCTGCTTTAATTTACCGGAATGCGGATTATGACAATTGGTACAAGTCACGCCTTTATCATGCATTTTGCTTTGCATGAAAGAACCCCACACATACACCTCATCTGAGATTTGACCATCCGGATAATAAAGATCCGAAGACAGAAGTGATGGGGTAAATGCATTAACAATATCTTGAGGCGACGTGCGATCTTGTAACTGAGTTCGACGAGCATGGCAGCTTGCGCACGTTTCAACTTGTTGGCTCTGGGCGAGCGGCTGAACAGAAACCATTTGACCATGCTCATTTTTATGGAACATCGGGCTGCGCATTTTAATATTAACGTCGTAGCCTTTGTTGCTGATGCTCTTATCCCCTTTCGCCCATTTTATATGTTGAGAGTCATCACCATGACACGCATTACAACTGACATTCAACGCAGAGAACTCAGGGTTATAGCGGTTGGTTTTTGAGTCAAAATTTTTCTTATAGTCGGTGACGTGGCAATCCGCACACATCTGATTCCAGTTTTGTCCCTGCTGAGTCCAGTGAAAAGTATCATTAGGTGTTTCATCCGGATGAAGGACAAACCAACGCTGCCCTCCTTGTTGTTGAGATCGAGAATCCCAGGCAAAAGGAATAAATTGCCATTTTCCCTTACCGGCATCGAATAAATATTGCTGCAATGGTTGATAACCAAAGGTGTAAATAACGTTTAAATGATGTTTTTTTCCTTGTTCATCAAAAAAAGTCACCCATAGTTTGTTGTCGTTATCTTGAGTAAACGTCGCCGGTTTACCTAAATATTGGATACTGCGGCCATCAAACTGCCCCAAACTGGTTGCTTGGGTTGCTTTTTCCATGGCGTGAAAGTGATCGGATTGCTTCCAATCTTCGACTTGCTGCTGATGGCAACTAGCACAGGATTCCGAGGGCTGTTCTGCATTAGCCAGATTAAAAAGACTGATACAGCTAAACGTAATAGCTAAGTAAACACGAGTAATAAAATTCACATAAACCTCATTGATAGAACCCTCAAACGACTATTATTATTTTACCTTGATGTGATCCGTTTAGGCTGTAAACCCATCCGTTATTTTAGTTATAGATCATATAACTCTTTTTTATCGGTTCTTTGGCTAAGCTATAGCCTTAACTAAACCATTTTTGAAGGTCACTATGAAACAGCGCTTCCCTATTTATTTATCCTTTATCGTTAGTTTAGGTTTAGTTTTATCGGCTTGTGATAATGCGCCACCTCCCTTTAACAAAGCACACCGCTCCCCGCTAGCAGAATCCGTTAATCAAAATATGGTGCGAGTATCAGGTGGGCACTTTGTGATGGGGTCTGATGACAAAGCGGCGACTTACGCAGAAAAACCGGCGCACGATGTAAAGGTTGATGATTTTTACATCTCAAAATTTGAAGTGACGCAAGAGCTCTATGAAACGGTAATGGGACCGTCATACAGTTATTTTAAAGGCCCGAACAACCCGGTGAATAATATTAGCTGGCAACAGGCTAATCAGTTTATTGATAAGCTCAACCATTTAACCGGAGAAATCTACCGTTTGCCAACGGAAGCCGAATGGGAGTTTGCCGCAAAAGGGGGCAATAAAAGCCAATCATTAACTTACTCGGGCTCGAATAATATTGATGATGTGGCCTGGTATGATGCGAACTCTAATAACCAAGCTCATCCGGTTGGGCAAAAGCAACCTAACGAGCTCGGTCTCTATGATATGACAGGGAATGTGGGAGAATGGGTGATTGATGTTTATGATGTTGATTTCTACAAGTCTAGCCCGTCGGACAACCCAGTAAATGTAGAAGATAACAAGTCCAACGCCGCGCTAAAAACGGTGCGCGGGGCAAGTTTTGCTTACAATGAAAATGAATCGAAAAACTACCGTCGAGATTTCGCAAGTCAATCGATTATCATGGGAGACATTGGAATTCGCTTAGCGAAAAGCATAACTCAATAATCCAATTCAAAAGTAGAGTACAACATCATTAGTGCTCTACTTCCCCTAGCGGATATTTTTCACCCTGATTTTTATGATCTAAAGCCTTGTGAATCTGCTCGCGCAGCCATTGGTGAGCAGTATCTTTGGTTCTGCTCGGGTGCCAAATCGCACTAAACGTCACTTCTGATTTGTCAAAAGGAAGCGCCAATAATTTCACTGGGTATATTCCTTGGAAAGATCGCACCGTCGATGCAGGTAAAATACCAATAAAATCAGTAGCGGCAATGAGCGATAACATTTCTGCTGCCCCTGGAACTCGATGGCGAATATTTCTCATCTCGATGAACTTCATGTGCTCATTACTTAAAACGCTCCCACGAACTTTCCATTGGGAGAAGGCGACATGCTCCTCGGCAAAAAAAGCCTGATAGGTAAGCGTATTATTAATCAGCCTAGGGTGCCCCTTACGACATACCACACAACCTTTTTCAGAAAACAAGACTTCGTGTTTAAGGTTTGAACGAGAAGAAGGGGTAAGATCAATAATTAAATCATAGCGTTGTAACCGTAGATCGCTTTCATAATCTTGAGTAAAGAGTGGATGTATTTCGAAATTAATATTCGGTGCACTATCTTGCATTTGCTGAATACAGTGGTTAAACAGCTCAATCCCCACCCCTGAAACACAAGCAATCGAAAAGGTTTTATTCGACACCTTAGGGTCAAATTCACTTGAAGCAAATAAAGTCGAATTAAAGTTATCTAACGCGGCTTGAAAAGAGGGGTAAATATCCATCGCAAATGATGTGGGTTCCACTCCTAAACTCGAACGGTGGAAAAGAGGATCATCATACACATCACGTAAACGTTTCAGGGCTTTACTCACCGCTGGCTGGCTTATACCAAGACGTTTTGCCGCTTTCGATAAATTGAGCTCTTCATAAATAACAATAAATATTGGGATAAGGTTTAAATCCGCAGACTTCATACTTTAACACCTAAAACGAATAAGGGTTTATTGTATTACAATGACAATTACTTAACATCACAACAACCAAATTTTTAAGAGACTAGAGCTATTTATTTACGATTTTATCTAAAGTGCTTTTCAGCTTAAGCGGCTGAAGTGGGCTATTTGCAGAAACGTTGTTTGCTTTAATTCGCTTCCAGTAACTTTTTATCTGCTTACTGCCGCTTTTGGGATCGGCGACCCCCTCGGTCAATGATTGCAACTCATCGACTTGAAAAAAAGCATCTTTCTGCATCACTTTTTTCAGTTTGATATACAAGAGTAAGCGTGCGGTTTTGACGTTGTTATTGAATACAGACCGATGAAATTGGATAAAAAGTGGCAAAGGACGATCGCGATAATAACGAATCACCCCGAAGACAAAAATCACAATAGCCATCAAACCCAACGCTAACGAGACCAACCATAACCAATAGGTTTGAATAAACGACGACAAGGTATGCTTAACTTGAAACGACTTCCCTTCAATATGAATGGTTTCAAGCGCTTGGTTTTTGGTGTTCCACCACGTGATGGTAAAGCTAGGGAAAGTCACCTCCCCGCCTTTCTGCATCACATAAACCACTTTATCTTCACGGCTCGATAGATAATCTCCGCGAACACTTTTATCAACTAATTTAGCCGGATCGGAATAAGCCTGATAATCAGAGGTACTTTTCTCTTCCAACCATTTCGGCAATAAAATGGACAGGGAATCATCAGCTGTGATTTTTAGCGTTCGAGTGATCGCATCCCCGACTTTGAGTTGCTCATGACTGGTTTGCCAGTTTTGCTCCACAGCCACTTTACTTGCTGCAAACCACTTATCGTTATCCGTTAATTGCCCATCCGGTAGTAATGCTTTAAAACTTAATGCAGAGGTCGATGCGCTTTTTTGAACTTTTTGCCCCTCATCCCCTGCAATAGTGGCAGACACTGGGATTTGGGGTAAACGAAACGTTCCCGAAGATTGAGGGTATAAGGTAATTTCCCAACGTTGATGAGACCACGTTACGCCACCTTCTCGTTGCGTATAATTGGTGGCAAGTTGGTTTCTTTGTTTCACAATTAAATTGGGAATATCAATCTTTCCAATCGTGGTCGGGCCTAAGAACCAACGCGGTGTACTCACGTCAATATGTAAGATAACTTGTTCACTCACCGCATAATTTTTCGATGACTCAACTTGTTTAGCCTCCCCTAGCCAAGAATCGACCTTTACCATCACTTTAGGCGCTGACATATCTGACACTTCATCGGCAATCGCGCTGTTGGCGGCCCATAGGCACTGAAATAATAAAAGGGTTAGCATCACGCTTAATGACTTCATTCTTGAGCATCCTCTACCGGTGTTGCTGAAGGCGCTGGTTGCTGTAGTTGCAACATAAATTTGCGCGATAAGAAATGCTTTGGATCTGCATCGACTTTTTTCAGCCATTTATCGGCTAACTCATCACTGCCTAAAATTTGCTCAGCATTAAGGGTTTCTTTTTTCATTAGTTGAGAGGAGACTTGCTCTTCCGCACCATCGCCCGTTTTAGGCTGGTTTCCTAACTCTTTACTCTCTTCTGGGCCATCAAGCGATCCGGTTTGGCTTTCGCTGGTACGATTCACATCTTCAACAATACTTTCCATCACCTGTAAGTTATTTTGAATATCCTTAAGCAATCGAGGATCGATGTCTGGTTTTTCGGATAACTGGCGTAACAAGTTACGCGCGGCCACATACTCTCGTTGCCGAGCCAAAGCGCTTGCCGCGTAATACCAACCGAGATCGGAATTAGCTTCAATAAATTCAGACTGTGCCAGCTTAAACTCACTCGCATAGTAGTAGGCAATACCTTTACGCATGGGGTCATTAAAATGTTTGGCAGCTTCAAGATAATTCAAATCATTAAAATACCGTTGGCCTTGTTGATCCGGTGTCAGCCACAAGTCTATCCACCACTGCGATACTCGTTGCCAGGTAGTAATATGTTGAGTTGCAGGCACTTTTTCTGCTTGTGAATAAACAGAAGCCTGCGCAGGTAATGGTAAAAATGACAACGACAATGCACCAATTAAGCACCATTGCACTAACCAACCTTTCCTAAACCACAATAGGGTCAACGCCGCTAAGACAATAATCAGAGGATGACTCATATCCTTCCATGGCATCGCCGATTCGCCATTCAGTTGCATGTGTCGTTCAATAGCACGATTTAGCTCTTGTAAATCACTATCATCAACCGAAGTCGTGACCAATCGGCCCCCCGTCTCGCTCGCTAACGTCTCAAGCGATCTCATATCAATAGGGTTATTAACCACAAGCTCTGGGTTTCCAGCCGCCAAAATCAGCAACTGATAAGGCTTATTTTGAAAAAAGGTAGCATAAGCCTCAATGGCTTGTGGCGTGACACCATCCGTGACTAATAATACGGTTCCACCTAATTTTCCTTTCAATAACTGGTCAATAATAGGCAGCGCTTTATCGGCGAACTTTCCCGCTTCGGGCATAATATTCGGACTAATCGCGGTTAAAAATGGCGTAAAAACAGCACTATCTTGAGTTAATGGCATCGCGGTGTGAGCCGATCCGGCATAGACCACTAAACCGGTTTTCCCACCAGCCCGTAAGGTGAGTAGATCTCGTATTTTTTGCTTGGCTCGCTCAAGCCGGCTCGGGGGGAGATCCGTTTCCAACATTGACTCTGAGTTATCTAATACCACAACCATTTCGGCTTTATCTTCCCCAAATGGGGACGCCTCTCTTTGCCATGTAGGGCCTGCGCAAATCAATACGCCAATCGCAATACACAGGGCTAATGCCTTTAACGGTAGTTGCTTTTTCCAACCATGCTCGCCAATAGTTAACACTTTTCGTAAATGCTCGGGGAGCACGTCAGCCCATTGAGGTTGTTGTTCATTGCGCCAGCGTAAAAACCATAACATCCCCAAAGGAAGGAAACCCAGCAACCACCATGGACGAATAAAATGAAACTGGCTCAGTAGTTGTTGCCACACCAGAGAATCAAACATGCTCTTTCTCCTGTGCGGGTGTATTTAAGCGCGCAGCCCCCACTCTCCTCACCGTCGCAATGAGAAATAAGCAGGTATATAAAACAAGCACCACCATGACAAAGTAATGCTGCAATGAAATCTTAGGGCGATAAGTTGTGCTTTCATACAACTGTGGTTCTAAATCGTTAATACTGGCATAGGCTTGTTTTAATCCATCACTGTCTTTTGCCTGATAAGCCTTTCCTCCGGTGGTACTGGCAATGTGGTTTATCACATCCATATCCATCGCCTGCTCTCCAACTGTACTCGGATCGCCCATCGCAATAACATGAATACGAACGCCTTTGGCAGCCGCGACTTTTGCAGCATCTAGTGGCTCCACAAAACTGCCAGTATCATTACCATCGGTGAGCACGATCACGACTTTTTGACGATCTTGGCTGTGTTGGCTTTGCTCAAAGGTTTTAATCGCAAGTCCGATAGCATCACCAAGGTGGGTACTTTCTCCCGCCATCGACACATCCGTTTGTTCTAACAAGGTTAACCACGCGTCATGATCTGCGGTAAACGGGGTTTGGATAAACGCGGCATCACCAAACAAAATCAACCCAAGACGGTCGCCTTTTCGTTGGGCAACAAAATCCTGCAGTACCATTTTTGCGGCATCTAAGCGATTCACTTTATGACCTTGTGCATCACTAAAATCTTGCTCAGACATTGAGCCGGATAAATCCACGGCCACCATGACATCTCGCCCCATGCTTTCACGAGTTTGAGGTTCACCCAACACTTTGGGTTGAGCTAAAGCCATCACTAAGCATCCCCAAGCAACCACCAGCGCAATACGCTGCCACCAACTCGCCTTAAGTTGGGTTGCCCCTTCCGATGGCTCTTCCCCTATCGCTTCAATCAATAAGTGAAAGAAGGGGACTTTGATCGCGGTTTGTTTGGTTCGATAAGCGGGAAATAAGAAATAAACCAATATGGGTAACGGCAGAATCCAAAACCAGTTAGGGGTAGCAAATTCTAGTGATGACATCATTATGCTCCAGCCCCCGATTGTTGGTGCTCTTTTATCCAATGCAAACAGTATTGATGAATACGTTGTTTCTCTTCCATATTCAGTGCCTGTTTGCTGCTATTGAGTGACAACATCCATTTGTCAGCAAGTTCAGGCTCCATCTTAGAATCATCATGAGGAATATAGGCGTATAAGGCTTGCAGAAAACCCTCACCATACGCGGCTTGATCGGCGCAATTAAGATAGCCCATCACCCGCTTGATGATCACAAAGACTTGATATTCAAATTTAGGGGAATGGATATCTAATGACTCAGTGACCGCGAGCGCCTCGCGTCGATAACGATTTGTCCACCAACTCCGACCTTGCTGATACAACCAAATAGAAAGTAGTACCAAACCTATCCCAAGCAGTATTTTCCAACCTATCGTTTGTGGCCACCAGCTCACAGGTTCAGGTAAGCCAACATCATGTAATTGTTTAAGAATATAAGTAGAAGGTGGGGTTGGCTGGGTAGTCATCTCTGCCCCCCTATTGAGCGTTTGTATTGCTTGATATGCTCACCTGATGTATCTAAGTTAATGAAAGGCAAGTTGTTAAACGCCATAATTTTGGCTAATTGCTCTCGTTTGATATGACTGGTACTGCGAAGGGTCTCATTGGCGATATCAACCTTGCTTCCAGTATCTAAACTCAGTTGATAAGAACCGTCACCAATCACCCAACGACTATGGGTTATTTTCTCAGGCAACGATTGCTCCATCGGATCAGAAACCATCAGGCTTAAAATGTCATTATGCTGTTGTAAGTGCTGTAGCCTTTTCAGATCCAATTCGGTCGCATCATTCCAATCACTGATCATCACAATGGTGGCCCCTTTTAGTTTCAATTGGGCAATACTCTTCACCCAATCGCTAAAGTGCACATGATTATCATTCTTCGATTCAATATTTAACGATTGGTTATGCCGAGCCATCTCATTAAGATCCCTTAATAAGCCATTCTGTGAACGTTGAGCTTTATGGTGGCTAATACGTTGAGGAGTGATAAAACTAAAGCCAACGCGATCATTGTCTTTAAGAACTCGCCATGCGGTGAGAGCAGCAATTTCGGCGGCCACGACAGATTTCATGGTATGTAGTGAAGAAAAAAACATCCCACTGCGTTGATCAACGGCAATTAAGACATGTCGATCTTTCTCTTCCGTATAGGTTCTCACATGAGGTTTTCCGGTACGAATCGTCACCTTCCAATCTAAATTTCGAATATCATCGCCTAATTGGTAATGACGAAGCTCTTCAAAATTAAGCCCTCTTCCTCGGAAACGAGAATTATGCCGGCCCGCTAACGCGGTTCCAGCATTCATCTGAGGTAAAAAGCTAAAGGCATGAGATTGTGCTTGCAGACGAACTAAGCGAGAAAACTCACAATACACTCTAGGATCTAAGTCTTGAGTTGCCATAATGCCTCTCTTAACCGATTGCCACACAACTCAATAGCTCATCAATCACTCGCTGGTGGGTAACGCCATCCGCCAGAGCATCATAAGAAAGTATAAAACGATGCCCCATCACCATCGGTACCATGGCTCGTATATCATCCGGAGTCACGTGATCGCGGCCATTGAGCCAAGCATGAGCTCGTGAGCATTTATCCAAAGCAATGGATGCGCGTGGGCTTGAGCCAACTTGAATCCATTGGCTTAACGATGAATTAGGATAATCACTCGGCGTACGAGTCGCCATCACTAAATTGACGATATAATCTTCTGCCATCTCTGAAACTTCAATCGTTGAGATTTCTTGGCGTGCATCAAAAAGCGTTTGAATATCAAATTGAAAAGCGGCTTCAGCGGAACCATTAGATTGTAGACTTCCCTGCTCCTCACTACGGACTAATCGGATGATGTCTTTCTCTGCACTGCCGGTTGGATAGTCGACATTGACCTTTAATAAAAAGCGATCCATTTGCGCTTCAGGTAACGGGTAAGTCCCTTCTTGCTCAATTGGGTTTTGAGTCGCTAATACCATGAATAAATCTGGTAACGGATGGGTTTTATCCCCAACAGTAATGGTCCCTTCCGCCATCGCTTCAAGTAAGGCCGCTTGTACTTTTGCTGGCGCACGATTGATCTCATCGGCCAGTACAAGGTTATTGAAAATCGGCCCCGCTTGAAAATGCAATTGATGATGACCATCGATTTCCTGATACAACTCGGTTCCCGTCACATCAGAAGGTAATAAATCTGGAGTAAATTGAATACGACCAAACTGGGTTTGCAGCGCATTGGCGAGCGCCTTTACCGAACGGGTTTTCGCCGTGCCCGGTAACCCTTCCAATAAAATATGCCCACCGGTTAATAGACCAATCACCAAAGCATTAACCACATGAGATTGCCCAATCACAGACTGTTCAACATGATCGACTAAGTATTGAATAGAATCACGGTTTATGCTCATGCTCACCTCATAAAATCACATCAAAAAAAGATCCTTTATTGCAGTATATACGTATAAAAAATAACTTCCGGTTATAACCTTTATAATCACCCAGCAAGTAAATCCTCCCGGTAGGAAGCATCAAAAAACCTCTATATTAACAATGCTTTAAAACAAAAACCGGACATTCTAAGTAAATGAATTAGACTTAATGGTGTTGGGTATTTCATCATCAGGTTGTGCGATAAAATATCTTTTGAACAACACTCAAGCTAAAGGAATGGTATTTACCGACCTTTTTATGGACTATCGCGCAGGAGGATTTCATGCGTAATTTTTTGAAGAAAGCACTAGTGATAAGCGGAGCTTTAGCTTCATTTAGCACTTTTGCAGCAACAGATAAAAAGCCAAACATTTTGGTTTTCTGGGGTGATGATGTAGGTGTGTATAACATCAGCGCCTATCACAATGGCATGATGGGTGGTCGTACACCGAACATCGATCGAATTGCTAATGAAGGTGCCCTATTTACTGACGCTTATTCACAACAAAGTTGTACCGCTGGCCGAGCCTCTTTCATTTTAGGTCAACATCCATTTCGTACTGGCTTGTTAACCATCGGTATGCCTGGATCGAAAGACGGTATTCAAGCTAAAGATCCAACCATCGCCGAACTTCTTAAAAATCAAGGTTATGTCAGTGGTCAATTTGGTAAAAACCACTTAGGCGACCAAGATGAACATTTGCCAACTAATCATGGCTTTGACGAGTTCTTTGGTAACTTATACCACCTAAATGCTGAAGAAGAGCCAGAGGGTGAGTTCTATCCTAAAGATCCTGAATTCCGCAAAAAATTTGGCCCTCGCGGTGTATTGAAAGCAACTGCTGATGGAAAAATTGAAGATACCGGCCCTCTTACGCGCAAACGTATGGAAAATGTCGACCAAGAAACGCTAGAGCAAAGCTTAGCCTTCATGGAAAAAGCGGTGAAAGCCAATAAGCCATTCTTTATTTGGCACAATTCAACCCGTATGCACATTTGGACTCATCTAAGTGAAAAATACGCACGTAAATCAGGCTACGGTATTTATGCCGATGGCATGATGGATCTGGATGACCAAGTGGGTGTAATGCTAGACAAGCTCGACGAGCTCGGTGTGGCAGATAACACGATTGTTATCTTCTCAACCGATAATGGTGCAGAGAAAGTAACTTGGCCTGATGGTGGTACCACACCATTTAAAGGTGAGAAAGGAACAACATGGGAAGGCGGTTTCCGTGTCCCTATGATGGTTCGTTGGCCTGGTCACGTGAAACCAGGTACGGTTATCAACGACATCTTCTCACAAGAAGACTGGATGCCAACATTAGTTGCCGCTGCTGGCGAGCCAAAAGTAAAAGAAAAACTACTTAAAGGTTACCAAGCCAATGGCAAAACGTTCAAAGCTCACCTAGATGGTTACGACCAAACAGAATTGCTTGAAGGTAAAGGCCCAGGTAAACGTGATGAGATTTTCTACTTTGATGCCGCGGGTAACCTAAACGCCCTACGCTACAAAGATTGGAAAATTCACTTCAGTATTATGGAAGGTGATATCTCTACAGCCTACCGTAAAACGCCAAGCTGGCCATTGATTGTTAACCTACGTATGGACCCATTCGAAGTGAGTCCGGATTCAAAACTATACATCGGTCGCTTCTATGCTGAACAAATGTGGATGTTTGTTCCTGCTCAAGCCGTTGTACGTAAGTTCCTTGAGACATTTAAAGAGTTCCCAGCAACACAAAGTAGCTCTTTAAGTATTGAAAAAGTGCTTAAAACAATGACACAAACTCAGGCTCAACGTAACTAGCCGATGTAGTAATACCAAACCAAGGCCTACCTTCACCAGTAGGCCTTTTTTGAACTTTGCACCGATGATTTAAGGATGCCTTATGAACCTATTACGTTACTTTCTACCTGTACTCTTGTTGCTAATAAGTCACCTTTCTTTTGCTAACAGTCCCCCTGATCCTCTGCCATCATGGAATGACACCGCGACCAAACAACAGATTATTCAATTCGTTCAACATTCAACGGATAGCCAATCGGATACATTCATTCCCGTAGCAGACCGCATTGCGACCTTTGATAACGACGGTACGCTATGGGCTGAAAAACCCGTGTACTTCCAACTGTATTTCGCACTAGCACAAATCAAAGAAAAAGCCGCGCAGCACCCTGAATGGAAAACGCAAGAGCCTTTCGCATCGGTATTAAAAGGCGATCTTGAAGGGGTTAAAAAATCGGGTATGGAAGGTCTATTGAAGATTGTGATGGCCAGTCATACCGGAATGAGCAGTGAACAATTTGATGCATCAGTAAATGCATGGCTCAAAACGGCCCGTCACCCTGATAGCCAACGTCCATTTACCGAAATGGTTTATCAACCAATGCTGGAGTTACTACACTACTTACAGCAAAATGATTTCAAAACCTATATTGTTTCCGGTGGCGGGGTTGATTTTATGCGCGCTTGGGCTCCGGAAGTTTATGGTATACCAAAGGAGCAGATTCTAGGTTCTTCGGTTAAAACAGAGTACAAAGTGATTGATGGTAAACCAACCATCATGCGTTTACCTGAAATTAATGTGAATAATGATAAGGCACAAAAGCCCTTAACCATTCAAACCTACATAGGTAAAAAGCCCGTTTTCGCCGCAGGTAATTCCGATGGCGATTTAGAAATGTTGCAATGGACCAAAACTTCACCTTACTCAAGTATGGCATTACTGATCCACCATACTGATGACAAACGTGAGTGGGCTTATGATAAAGATTCTGCTATCGGTCATTTAGAAAAAGCGCTTCCGCTTGCCCAAAAAGATAATTGGAATGTGGTCGATATGAAGCAAGACTGGAAACAAGTATTTGCTGATTAACGTCTATTGTGATTAATCTCGCTGGGTCATCCGACACTCAGCAGTGTAATCACTCGTTTCACGGCAATAAAAAAACGAGCAGTTCAATGCTCGTTTTTTATTATTGCATTCAACATTCGATTACTTTTTCGCGATATTCTTAACGGCTTTATGCAGTACTGAAGTATCCATACGGTTATCACCCGCTTTCGCCAAAGCGACATAATCATCATACGTTTGCTGGGTATGCGCCAAATTCAAATTGTGCTTTTGCGCTTCATCTAAGCAGAAACCTAAGTCTTTAATCATCCAATCAATCGCAAAACCAAAATCGTATTTATCTTGAGACATGGTTAACGCGCGGTTTTCCATTTGCCATGAACCCGCTGCGCCATTTTTTAAGCAATTCACCAGGTTCTCAATATCTAATCCCGATTCTTGAGCTAACAATAAGCCTTCAGATAAACCACGAAGCGCGCCCGCAATACAGATCTGATTAACCATTTTAGCGCGCTGACCTTGCCCTACTTCGCCCATTAATACCGACGATTTTCCGTAAGCATTAAACACCGGCTGAAGTTTATCAAACAAAGCTTGGCTACCGCCGCACATAATGGTTAATACGCCGTTTTCCGCGCCACTTTGGCCACCAGAAACCGGCGCATCCATAAATTCAATACCCGCTTTGCTTGCCGCTTGAGCAAGCTCTTCAGCGAGCGATGCAGACGTAGTGGTATGATCAACCAGTACGGCACCAGTCTTCATAAAACGCAGCGCTCCGGTATCACTGACAGTCATGCTGCGTACATCGTCATCGTTACCAACACAAAGCAATACAACATCAGCCTCTTTCACACAATCTTCGACACTTTCAGCCGCTTGCCCTTGATACTGATTGGCCCAATCTAGTGCTTTGGTATGCGTACGATTGAAAACAGAAACCTCAAATCCATATTGAGTTAAATGACCAGCCATTGGGAAACCCATCACGCCTAGACCGATAAAACTAACCTTCATACCATCTCCTTATCTTAAAACAAAAACACCGAGCAATTGGGGCTCGGTGTTTTACAATTCATTTCACCAACGGTGACTTAGTCTTCTAATTCAGCGTTGTGATAAACCTGTTGAACGTCATCACAGTCATCTAGCATGTCCAAGAACTTTTGGAACTTAACCGCATCATCACCCGTCACTGGTGTGTGGTTTTGAGGAACAAAAGTAATTTCTTCAACATCAACGACAAGATCTGGGTATTCTTCGTTTAGTGCAGTTTTTGCTTTGAAGAACTCAGTATGAGGGGCGAACACAGTAATGACACCATCTTCTAGCTCAATATCGGTGACATCCACATCTTTCATCATTAGTGCTTCTAGTACCGCTTCTTCGTCTTCACCTTTAAACTGGAAAACCGCTTGGTGATCAAACATATGTGCAACAGTACCTGGGCTACCGATTTTAGCGCCAGTCTTAACAAAACATTGGCGAACGTCTTGGAAAGTACGGTTGCCGTTATCCGTTAAACAATCCACGATGACACTTGCGCCACCGGGTGCAAAACCTTCATAGCGTGCTGGTTGGAAATCTTCACCACCACCGCCATTCGCTTTATCTAAGGCTTTTTCGATAACGTGAGCAGGTACGTTATCTTTTTTCGCTTTAGCAATAAGGTGCTTTAGCGACAGGTTCATATCAGGGTCTGAACCACCATTTTTAGCGGCAACGTAAATTTCTTTACCGTATTTAGAATAAACTTTAATTTTTGCGCCAGCTGTCTTTGCCATTGAGGCCTTGCGCACTTCAAAACTTCTTCCCATGGGAATGTTCTCTCTGATTCAATTTAACGCGTGATATTTATCATAAGAGTTTGCGTATCAATATTGCCGTTCAACCAAACTGACAACATGTCTCTTATGAAGACCGATAACTAGGCTACGCCCATTATCCGTTTGTATTTTTGGACTGCTTGTTCGAAGAATGTACGTTCATCTTCATTGCGAATTTTTTCAGCTTCCGTAAGCAATAATTCTGGACCAGCTTTCGCTTGTTTTAACTGCCAAACTGCATACGAAGCTTGTTTATCTAATTCGATTTTATTTTTCTCAGTTGAAGGCAACAAAGATAAATTTATAGACATTGAATTGGCCTATGCTCAAGAGTCTTTAGTCAGGGGAATATACCATAGCAACGTACAAATGATAAAAAGATATTCATGAGTTTACAGTGTAAATTTGCGCAGTACGTGCAAGTCATCAACGCAGACATTAAGAAAGGTTTGATCAAAAATAAAAGATACAGAATGAACAGTTCACTCTGTATCTATACATTAACTTTGATATCGATAAAGCCTATGACTAGTGGCTAATTGACCGTTTAGTGAAGTAAGCCTAACTCTCTTGCTTCTTCTAGTGTTAGCCCGCTTTCGCGAATTTCCTTTAACATTTCAATTCGGCGTCTCGCTTCAGCGCTCTTCATTTGCTTCGGAGTCGCTTGAGAGTTCGAATCGTCTTTGTTGTCCCAATTTGTTGCAATTCCAGTCATGTCATCGTGATCAATTGAATTAATCGACATAATTACCTCCAGAAAACCATGCGGAAACAAAGTGGATATTAAGCAAACTCATGTCCACTTGTTAAGTAAATAAAATACAGAGTGTGACTAAACTCAGAGTTCAGAAACAAGTTGCGTTATCCTTTCTATTTACCGCTTTTGTTTCTATTTAACTGGGTGTAGCGTCAAAGATCTCGCTATCCAAAAATTCGGCTGTTCGCCCTTCTGATTTCTAGATTAAAAACCTTTCACTCAATAATAAATAGCAGATTGGCGCATTTTAGGTAAATTTTTTTTGCTGGCAAGATCAAGATGAATAAATTTGCGATTCTTTATCAACATTGGATGAAATTTAACCCTGAAGTAAGCAACCTCAACCTGAGAAGCTACACTGATTACATATCAATCCAAGAAAAGAGGCTCAAAATGGAACTCAGCACTTGGTTATTTCGCTTGCAATGTCAGCAACAAGAAACCGACTTTCATAATATTTCAGAGTTGGTATCCCTCATACACTCCCCTCCCCCTGCATTATGGAATGAAACATTATCGGAAACGCACGTTAAAGCGCTGACTTTTTGGCTCGATGGCTGTTTGAAGCTATTTCACTATTTTGATGATCTTGAGCATCATCAATTAGCTTATCAATATATTCAACTCGCTTATGCACGATTACAAAGTGTTACAGCGAATCCACACACCCAGGTTGAGTTAAGGTATTGGGGAGCTTCGTATCTTGATCAATTAACCGTGATGATGCTGGAGTTTTGCCAACGAAAGCCTGAATGGGAAAGGGAAAGCTATCAAGTGATTGAGCTGTACATTGCTTTCATGACGCCTCTAGGCGAACTCAATATGAGAAATCGAGATCATGGACATTTATAGCCTTGATCATCGTTCTGTAAACGGGAGGGACCCGAAAGCATGAATCACCTTGATCATGCTTTCAGTTTTTTATCTTAACTAATTGATTTATTAAACATTAAGAAACATTGGCCATTTCATCTAATGCACGCATTACGGTGTCATCAAGATGACCATCAAACACTTGCTTAGAAACTTTACGTCTTACTGCAAGGCCTGCAATCAATCTCTCAATAGAAAGGTGTTTTGATTTAGTTTCTTGATTAAACAACTCGATAGTTTTACTTAATGTTTCGTATGGTAATACTTCGTCACCAACACGTAGCCAATCAAGCTTACTCATAAGCTCATCACACTCTTCTTTGATCGAGGCAAACGGATGCCCTGTCATTGCAGATAATGCGGTTATGCTGCGTTCTAGGGCTTGTGGTGAGGTATATTTAGATAAAGTGATCGTTAGTTCATCAGCATTAATTTCAACTAGATGCTTTTTCAGCTTCACTCGTCGACCTAAACGGCCTCTTGGCGATGGATCCTTACGTTGGATCGGCTCAAATTCACCATCAATGATCTCGGCCAATTCTTGCAGTTTTTGTTTCGACACCAATTCGTGACGTAATGGATTTGGTAATGTTGGCGCCATGTTGCGCTTACCAGCATTCGTCGTTCGAGCTCGAGAAAATCTCAATACTTCTTCCGCATCACAACGAATATCCATTTGATAATCTTGAACTTTCCCTTTATCCATTATGGTGGTGATCGTTAAGTGATATCCCCATAAATTCACCACAAAAAGATCGTCAGTTGTTTTACCTTCCGATAGTTTTCGTAGCTCACGAATAAGATCCATCGAAAAACGGCGCCATTCAATGTTACGAGCGAGCTTTTGGTTAATCTCACTAAGCAGCATAGATTCGGTTAAACGGCGTACTAGGCGGCTTCTGAAGAAGGTATACAACTGGAACACCAGTGTATGTTGCTTAAGGATTTCTGGTGGGAATAAGAAAAAGTAATCTTTCGTTAATAATTCTTCGAAGAATGAAGGTTCCCAAACTAAAATATACAGGTTTGGTTTTATTCGGATTTCACCAGATGCATTTTCTGTTGGAGCTTCATCTGACGCTGTGATCGTACGGGCAATAAAGCGAAAACGATCACTCTTAAAGCCTTCAGGCATATTTTCGCTTAACCAACGGCCTGTTAATTCATGCAATTGAAAATCGGTGAATTCAATACGATCAATACTATCACGGATAGAATCACGAGCCGGACCACTGTCTTTTTTGCCACGCAAAGATAAAATATCCGTTATATACAACGGCGTTTTATTGGGCATTTGCTTGGCGTTCATGTGGTAATCATCTTGGTGATGATCGTGATATTGAACAGTGAGAGTAAACAGAGCAAATAACGTCATCAAATCATCGACCGTCATGATGTTTTTAGATGATCGTGTTTCAATGATTGCGCGGGTACCAGAAATAGAAACCATTGATTTTTGATAGTTTTTTCTGGTTCTTGGCGGCGCTAATGCTTGATCAATAATGCCAGCCCAATTTGTCGGTGAAACAACAAACTGCTCGGCTTCATCACGCATTGCAGGTGGTGTGTATAGACCATGTTCATTGAGTAATTGACGGTTTACTTGGGTTTGTGCCAGTGCTTTTGAACGTTTTTGTTTTTCTGTTTGGCGAGTTGAATCTGTTTTTAAACTGGTAGAACCTAGAACCGAAATCAGCTGATTAGGGTTGATAAAGGTATGAAGCATCGTTTTGCCCGCTAGACCTTCTTCAAATCTAACAGGTGTTTGGCTAAATAAGCCAATGGAAACCGCTGCCCTTAAGCGTTGTTGAATAGCTGCTCGAGTCAGTTGCCCATCGGTAGCATCAATAATTTCAGTGGTTGATACAAACCCATCTTTGCTGGATAAACCTTTTAATGAAATTAAATTAAGTAGCTCGATGATACTTTTGGTGACACCTTTGAAATGCTGGTATTGCTCAATCCAATCGATCGTATGTTCTGAGATCTGAAATAAGTGACCATCTTTGTGGTTTCTTGGAAGTTTGATCAAGATCTTTTCTTGGGTTGGCATAGCAATTCCATTTGTCATTGGATGTAAAATTCATATAGTTCCAAAAGAATAAATAAAAAAGATCAAAAAAGAAAGAAAAAAATGCTTTTCTTTAAATAACTGATCTTTATGTTTATTTGATCTTAAATGGTTATATGATCTAATGATCTGGCTGTTGTTTTGCTTTTAAGTTGCTGAATATAAACACCTTATTTTTTTCTCTTTGGAAAGCATGATCATAAGAGATTCAGAACGATGATCATTAATAAAGTGAAAGCATGATCAATTTAGAACAGAAGCATGATCATTAATTTTATGAAGCATGATCAAATGAAAGATGAAACGATGATCATCTACTATCGACATGTTATCCACAGATCATAAGCGTTAATTTCTCAAAAGATCGCAAAGCGAGGTATTTCAAGGCACATTTCTCTATTGGAACGATGATCATGGTGGAAGCCAACAATTCATCTTTTCTTTACTGCTTGTAACTTGTTTCCTCCATTAGAAAGAATGATCAAGGCTCTTAGTCGTTGATTGGACGAAATAAAGCGTGTTTTTCGATAATTTATGTCACTTCAATTTACACTCAATGTAATCTATACAAGGCTTTTCATGCTTCCGAGTGATATTTACGCTTGATCATCGATCCGAAAGTGATCTTTGTACAAATCAAATTGGATTGACATTTTGTTCCTTGATCATGCTTCCTTAACTACCCTTCTTCTATTATAAATGATGGCGGAAAATTGAAATTTATACTGTTTTTCAACATTGAGCCTCTATTGTGGAATTCTGGCTTATTTCTATGAATTGTCTCGTCCTGAAATGTGTTTACACATTGAGGACGAATTATGACTACTTCACATAATCTCTACGTTAAGCGCACTCAGCGTGATTACACACTAGGCTTTAAATTACAGGTTGTCGATGCTGTTGAAAAAGGCGACATGACTTATAAACAAGCCCAAGCTATCTATGGCATTCAAGGTCGTTCAACGGTTTTAACCTGGCTAAGAAAGTTCGGAAAAATGGACTGGACGCAAAATCCAAGGAAGAAAGCCATGCATAAAACAACGAAACCCAATGAATCTCCAGCTCAAAAAATTAAGCGACTTGAAAAAGAATTGGAAGATGAACGACTAAAGAATCTCTTTTTAAATGAAGTCGTTGATATCCTTGATGCTGAGCACGGGACTAGCCTCAGAAAAAAGTATATCGCCAAGGAGCAAGAAGCCTTCAAAAACAGAAAGGGCTCAGCCTAGCTCGAGTCTGTAGGTTGTGCGGCATATCGAGACAAAGCGTTTATCAAAGAGAAAGGCGGGCAGCTCACCGTCAGGTAGAGCTCACCCCCATCAAGCAGATGGTTCTAGAACTTCGGCGCTATATGCCTCGAATAGGTACTAGAAAATTGTATTCCTTACTCAAACCAAAGCTGCAAGAAGAAGGAATCAAGCTAGGTAGAGATGCACTCTTTGATTACTTACGTGACGAACGCCTTCTCGTTGAGCCTAAGCGCAGTTTTACGAAGACGACCAATAGTCGACATTGGATGAAAAAACATCCTAACTTGCTTAAAGACTATAAACCTCGTCATCCCGAAGATGTGTTGGTGAGTGACATAACCTATGTCCAATCTAATGAAGGCGTGCATTATCTCTCGTTAGTTACTGACGCCTTTAGTCGGAAAATTATGGGCTATGAGCTCAGCAATGAAATGAAAGCGACGGATGTTGTAAAGGCTTTAGATATGGCGATAAAATCACGTCAGTATAGTTGCTCGTGTATCCATCATTCAGATCGCGGGCTTCAATATTGCTCAGGTGTTTACCAAGACAGATTGAAAAAGGAAACCATCAAGCCATCGATGACGGATGGTTATGACTGCTACCAGAATGCATTAGCAGAAAGAGTAAACGGCATCCTGAAACAAGAATTTTTACTTTATGAGTGTAAGGATATCGTTGAGCTTAAGCAGTTAGTAAAGGAATCAATCAACATCTATAACAATATGAGACCGCACCTGAGTCTTGGGATGAGAACCCCGAATGAGGTGCATGAAAAAGCCAACGGCTAACGCAGTTGGCTTAGTATAAAACTGTCAACGTATTTTAGGACGGGACAAATAATATGGAACGATGATCAAGGCAGATTATTCATTAATGCCGTTAAATATCGAATAACCATTATTATGTCAAAGAGGGTTATTTAAGAAAGATGCGTCTCTTTCGAGTGATTATTGGCTTTATGGTGGTTCAATATTTTTCATAGGCAGGTTGTTATTCACGGGTTACAAGCTGAAATTTGTCTTTTTTCTAATATCTAAGACTTTATCTAATTGGTTTGTCGAAATGTAGACGAACGAGTTTGGTGTGTATGATGCTATTTTTTATCTTAATTAATTGGGGTTGGCTTTGTTATATGGAATTATCGATTTGGTACCTCCCCTCTTGTTGATTGTAAAATTCCAAACTCAATTACTTGCTTTATCATGTTTTCTATGTTGATCCGACAACGGCCGTAATTTTACCTATTCAATTAATCGTTCCGATGTATTCAGTATTTACATTGTAAATTGGTGACACCGTAACACTTTAAAAGTTTTGTGTTTTCCTGGTATTTGTTGGTGAAAAATACGTGAGGAAATGCACGTTTTTACCTGTTATTGCAATAAAATGACAATTTTGGGATAAATTAATCACTACACTAATTGTTCAGCTATTCATTGTTTTAGTTGTTTTTTGCTGTACAATGTTTTTAGGTCAAGTTAATTGGACGAACTT